>JBAQWI010000215.1:0-2017 GCA_049298835.1 Oscillospiraceae bacterium | reverse complement strand
GGACAATTGTGCAATTTGCGGCTTGTCAGATTGTGTCAATAAAGAATATTTAAAAAAAAGAGTAAGTTTAATCCTCAAACTATTTCCAACCAACACACACACAAAAATAGCTGTAACTTTGTGATTTACATTATACATATTTTAATGATATGGTTTCAATTTGCTCAGTTTAAATTCGTTGATTTGCAATTACTGACTGCAATATTTCTAACCCACATAGTATGGTCTCTTTCCTCATCGTGTAGGCACGTGTAGAATTTGAATTGTACGTGTAAAGTGATAAATTCTTTACTTTTGTTCAATGACAAAAGCATTTATTTATTTATTTATTTATTTAATGATTCTTCAACAAGCATGAAATAACAATGAAAGTTTCAAATGTAGACTAGATAAATGATATTGTTGAATGGATACGGCAGGACGCAGCACTTGAACCGTTCCTTATATAGATAATAGTCCAATGTACAAATTATACAAAATTAAAATTCTGAAATATTATTAAAAATTAACACAATTTAACTTGGCAAAGTCTAGATATAAAAACACAACTTATACTAAATCAAAACTTTACAAACACTATATTATACAAACAGAAATATGACTAAATCAAAACTTTACAAACACTATATTATACAAGCAGAAATATGACTAAATCAAAACTCAGCAGAGAACACAAGGGAAAACAAGAAATTTGGAAAAATCATATCTATTTATTGCTCTTTTGAATTGAGCAGTGTTGCCAGCAGAAACAATATCAGAGGGGAGAGAGTTCCATACGTTGAGTACTCGGTGGGAAAAAAAGAATCGCCTTAAATTTAATTTGACCAAAGGAATTGTAAAATGGAACTGGTGACCACGTAAATTCTTTTTATTAGAAACATCAAAAAAATAGTCCAGTTCTAATGAAGATAAACCATGTACAATATTAAAAACAATAATCAAATCAGCAATTAAACGTCTGTGTTCCAGCGATTTTAATTTAATTATAGACAGACGTTCGGCGTATGATAGGTTACCAAGCCCAGGCAAACGCCTAGTAAAATAACGCTGAACACTCTCCACCTCATTTATCAAATACACAAGCGATGGAGACCATATTGGCGAAGCATATTCCAATATAGGTCTAATGTAAACAGTGTAGGCTCGTCTAAAATTGGTTGTGTCACGTGATAAAAAACAACGATAGATAAGCGATAGGCGCTGCTTTGCTCGGCTGACAATGTCATGAATGTGATCTGAAAAAGTTAACTTTGAGTCAACATAAACGCCCAGATCTTTAACCAGTTTGGAACTTTGGATACAATTATTTGTAATACTAAATGAAGAATGACTAGGAGTTGAGCCCAACTCAAGTATTGAGCATTTGGAGTGGGAAATGCCAATTTGCCAGATGGTAGCCCATGATTCAATAAGGTCAAGATGATTTTGGAAGTTGGTAACGGAGGAAGGAGAAGTAAGCTCAGTATACAGTTTAATATCATCAGCAAACAATTTGGATGATACGTTATTATGAAAGTTATCAGCGACATCATTAATGAAGAGAAGAAAGAGAATGGGTCCCAGAACACTTCCCTGGGGAACACCACTACTGACTGAACAGATGGAAGACAAATGTGATCCAACTCGAACCGATTGCGTCCTAGAGAATAGGAAGGCTTTAATCCAGAAGAGCAGATTACCGTTTATACCATAGCCATCAAGCTTGATAAATAGTTTTGGGTAAGAAATAGAATCAAATGCTCTTGCAAAATCAATGTATGCAATAAGAACAGACCTATGGTTAGAGAGAGAAATAGTCCAGTCGTTAAGAGATTCAAGAAGATTAGTGCAGGTAGAATGACGTTTAAGAAAACCGTGCTGATTTTTTGATATTAGATTATGAGTATGGAGGTAAGTTAAAAGTTCAGTGGATATGAGCGATTCCAGAATTTTGCAGCAAGAGCAGGATAGGGCTGATATGATTAATTAAATAATATAATTAATTAAATAATATGATTAATTAAATAATATGATTAAT
>JBAQWI010000214.1:0-14321 GCA_049298835.1 Oscillospiraceae bacterium | reverse complement strand
TTAATAACTTATATGCACTACCAGTTGTCATATCAGTCATTCCCCCGCCATCTTTAGGCTTGAAAAAAGACATATTTTATAATTCCCTTCTACCACTATATTGCAAATATTATACATTAGAATATTATAACTCTTTTGAAAATATATATCAAGAAATAAAACCACAAAACAGCGTTTTGTGGTTTTATAATTATTTTTCATTGTCAAATTTATCCCTAATTACCTTTACACGGCTAATTCTTCTATCATCTAGCTCGTAAACATAGGCTACATATTCATCATTTATTCTTACTGCATTTTGAGCAATCTCATCTGGGATACTACCTAGGATAGCAATAACATATCCAGCAATAGTTTCACAATCATAATCGTCAGAAAGCTTAATTGAAAGTATTTTTTCGATTTCTTCAATTGAAATTCCACCGTCAAAAATATAGGTGTTTTCGTCAACAATTTCAATTTCAAGTGGTTCATTATCTGATTCATCTTGGATACTACCAACGATAATTTCTATTAAATCTTCTAGTGTTACAAGACCAGCAGTTCCACCATACTCATCAATTACTATTGCCATATGAGTTTTTTTATCTTGAAATTCTAACAATAATTTACTGCATAATTTTCCTTCGGGAACATAAATCGGCTTTCTTAGAAATGAACGCAAAGGTAAGTGTTCATTTCTTCCTATAAGGTCTTTTATATGAACTATACCAATTATATCATCACAGTCACCGTCAAATATAGGAATTCGTGAATACCCTTCTTCTCTTGAAAGTTTAATAACACTATTAATGTCAGAGTCTACAGAAATCATTGCAATCTCAGTTCTATGGCTCATAACCTCGCTGACAATTTTATCATCTAGCTCAAAAATGTTTTGTATCATTTGAAGCTCACTCCCGTGAATTGAACCTGTTTCCTCGCCCTGTTCAATCATCATAAGAATGTCTTCTTGTGTAACTAGTTCCTCATCAACCTTGCTTGTTTTTATGCCAATTAGCCACAAAAACCCATTTGTACTCGCTGCAAGAAATTTCACAAAAGGTTTTAGTACTTTATATAAAAATGTTAATGGAGAGGCAACGGATAGTGCAATCTTATCTGGAAATTTCATTGCAACACGTTTTGGAACCAACTCACCAAAAATAAGTGTAAAATATGATAATATAATTGTGATTGCAACAAGTGAAAAGCCCTCAATTACACCTCTACTTATCTGAGGAATATTTATAGAATTAGCAAGCATAACTGAAAACTTATCAGCCGCAACAGCAGATGCTAACAATCCTGAAATTGTTACTCCAACTTGAATTGTAGCCAAAAAGCTTGATGATGATTCCGTAATTTTTAAGAGTTGAGTTGCCCTTTTTTCGCCCCCCTCAGAAAGTCTTTTCATCTTGTTCTGATTTGAGGATAAAATTGCAATTTCGCTCATTGCAAAGTAAGCATTTGTTAAAATCAATGCCATTAGTATTAAAATACTAATATAAATACTGCCCGTGTCAGGCATAATCAATCTTCCTTTTTTAATTAAAATATTATTATAAACAACATGGTTATTATTATACTATAACATCCTCAAATTGCAATAGCCAACTCTATGCGTAAAGTAACGTAAAATGACGAAAGCAAAAGCTAATTGCCCATTAAAGCCATTAGCAGTTTTCGGAAATTGGTCTTTTGTCATATTTTAGATAAATAAGAAGATTTAGCATCATAAATAAAAAACTTATTGTAAATATTATGGGGTATACTTTGCACCTAGTGCAAAAGCAATAACAGTCGCCTGTTCTAAGTCAATCTTGGTGTCCTTAAAGGAAATACCCAATATGTCAACTCCGTCGATTGTAGTGCCCCTAATATCACTTCCATTTAATTTCAAGTTGCTTGTTCTTGACATATTAAGATTACACCTTATTAATTTGCTTTTTTCTATTTTTGTGCCAACAAAATCAGCGCCTTCAAAATTGATGTCAATAAAATTCATTTTATGAAATTCAAGTTCCCTTAAATCAGTATAGGACCAATCTCCACCACTTATACTAACACAAGAAATATCTGTACAATTAAAGTTTGAACCTGTCATTTTACAATTATCAAGCGTGGTACCAAAAAATGAAGCAAACATAAATTCACAGGTGATGAACGCAGAGCTTTTCACCTCCGCACCATTAAATCTAGCATTGCTAAATCGACATTTTTCAAATTTACAACTATATATTTGTGTATCTGAAAGGTCTGCATTTACAAAATTACAGTTTGAAAATCTTATTTTACTCATAGTTTCATCGGCAAAATTTTGATTTGAAAAATCTTCATTCTCATAAAAATCATTTTTAAAAACAGAGTTATTTATCATAGTATTTTATTAACGCCTGGGTTCCGAGGTCACCTAAGCTCTCACCTTCTAATTTTTTGTACATTTTCAAAACATCATTTAACACCGTAAGAGATAAATTTCTCTCAGCCGCTTCATCAACTGCAATGTTTAAATCTTTGATATTATGTTTAATAAAAAAACCTGGATTAAAGTCACCTTTTAGAATTCTAGGTGCCATATTATTCAACTGCCAACTGCCAGCGGCACCTGCACTTATACTATTAATCATAGTTTGTGGGTCTAATCCAGCATTTTTAGCATAGGTAATAGCTTCACATACGCCAGCGATAGCCCCAGCAATAGCAATTTGATTTGCCATTTTTGTGTGTTGACCACTTCCTGCCCTACCTTCATATATAATATTACTTCCCAAACAACTAAGAACATCTTGACATTCCTCAAACGCACACTTATCCCCACCTACCATAATAGATAGTGTAGCATCTCTTGCCCCGATATCTCCACCTGATACAGGTGCATCAAGTGTTGCAATATTTCGCTTTTGCGCCTCGGCATATATCTTTTGAGAAAGTTTTGGACTTGTTGTAGTCATATCAATTAAATATGCTTTTTCTTTTGCATTGGCTATAATTCCATCATCACCAAAGTAAACCTGCTCGACATCTTTTGGATAACCTACAATGGTAATAACAACATCTTTGTTCTTAACACATTCTTTTATTGTATCACACCAAACTGCACCATTACTGACAAGGCTATTTGCTTTACTCTTGGTTCTCGAATAAATGTAAACACTATAACCTTCATTTAGTAGGTTTTGTGCCATAGAGTTTCCCATAACTCCAATTCCTATAAATGCAATTGTTTTCATAAAAATCTCCTTAAAATCATGTCAAAGGTTTTACTTCCTCGATAAGGAAATAAATTTTCTTGGTATTTCGGTTTCAAAGCACATTATTTTACCCGTAACAGGATGTTTTACTTCTAAAATATATGCGTGCAAACAAAGTCTTCCTAATGGGTCGGTTTGACCTCCATACTTTTTATCGCCTGCAATACTATGTCCCATATCTTTCATATGCACACGAATTTGATTTTTTCTACCAGTTCGCAAGTTAATATCAATCAAAGAGTAATCAGCGTTTTCACTAACAACCTCATAATCAGTAATAGCCTCCTGTCCATCCCCATCAGTTGTACTTGAATACATAAAATGAGTTTGAGTTTCTCTAAGCCATGAGCGAACTGTCCCCTTAGGTTTTTCAAGTTTTCCCTCAACCAACGCTACATAGCCACGCTTAGATATAATATCAGCCCAATTTTCTTGAAGCAAAAGCTTCATTTTTTCATTTTTTGCAGCAACCATAATACCAGAGGTATCACGATCTAAACGATGGACGACAAATATGCGGTTTTTAGGATTGTCTATCCTCACATATTCCATCAACATATGATAAGCCGTACGTATATCTTCTTTGTTTGTAGCAATAGAAAGTAGGCCAGCTGGTTTATTTATAACCACTATATCTGTATCCTCATATACAATATCCAGTAAACTTTTTTGACCGTTATCACGTGAAAGACTCCAGTTAATTTCTAGCTTTTGTCCTTCTTTAAGCAAATAGTCGTATTTAGTAACCACTTTTCCATTTACAAGTATTTCCCTATGAGAAAGTAATGATTTAACATTGTTTCTAGATTGATTGGTTAACTTTAATATTAAATACTCCAAAAGGCCACTTTCTTGCTCTATGATAAATTCTGTATTCGGTTTTTCCTTGTTCTTTTTCTGTTTCACGCCTTGTCTAGTTCTACCCACAGTTTTTTTCTCCTACTCAGTTGTTTTTATAAATTTCATTATTTTGTTAATTTTAGAAATACATATAATTATTATACTACATAACCTATATAAAAGAAAGAAAATATATTAATTAAATAAAATGCCTATTGTTACCAATAGACATTTTATTTGATTAACTATTATAATACACTTGTCCAAAGACCATGAAGATTACAGTATTCGAATACTGCAATTGGCTTATCATCTACAACTTTAAACACAGCAACCGGTTCTTCGCCCACTTTTAGAGATTTTCTTTGCCCGCCGTTTTCTGTTTGCAGATATATGAATTCAATATGATGTTCTTCAAGCATTGGATGGATAACACTTCCGATTTGAACAGTGACTGTATCGCCTGAAACCGTTACCTCAGGTAAATGCTTTTCTGTGCTCGCTTGCGTAGTATTTGCCACAAGCTCTTGCATTTTTTCTCCACAACAAATCAATGGTATGCCTGCATTGTTTATGAGTCCGATTAAGTTACCGCAATGAGTACATCTAAAAAATTTTTGCTCGCACATAATAGTTCCCCTTTTCATTTTTACATATTTCGTATAGCTATTTAATATGGTGCAAATGACAACTACCTGTCAATATATAGTATAGCATAACACAACAAATTTATATATAAGCTTTAATTTATTTTTATAATGAATATCATAACCCTTTTTACAAACAATATTTTAGAGGTGATACTATGGAAAATTACACAAACAGTACTGAAATTCCTGTGGGATTAAACATGGCGCTTGCACAAAATATAACCGAAATTAATTATTTTACTTATTTATCGGGAGAAAATAAGCAACAGGTTATCAATCATACTCATCAAATTAAATCAAAACAAGAAATGCATTCATACGTACAATCATTAGTTAATACAAATAGCTCTATCTAATATTTATGATAACCCTGTTTATTACTCAAAACGAATTATTGTTGAAAGTGCAAGATTAAGTCAAAAGACATTCCGGTAATAGCAACATCGGTTACTGACGTAGAAGTCACGTAAAATTTAGTGAGATTGTTTTAACAACTGAATCTTATAGTAGCACTTATTTATAAATGTTCTCACTTATCTAAATCGAATATTTATCATAGAAAGGCAGGATTAATCTCCTGCCTTTCTATGATATGTATACGTTATATTTGTATTAATTTTATAAATTATATATTTATACATGTTTAAAAGTTTAATTATGGTAAATAATATTTTTAAACTTTGGATTTCTTTAATAAAAAATTTAATTTAGTATTTTAACTTAAACCAAAAATTAACACGATGCTGTTTAATGTAAAATATAGTTTTTTTATATACTAATGAAATCTTATTAATATACCAGTTATTTGCGTCTATGACTTAAGAAAACTAAGGATGTGTATCTATGTTCAATTTCAAAAAAAGTGTAGAAAAAATTGTTCCTGATTCAAAAGGAATAATTAATCTTAATGAATATCAACTCGTAAAAGATTTAGATAAAAATATAGAAATAGTGAAACAAATATTTAAAGATGATGAGACACTTGTCAAAAGATTATTTCAAAATCAGACAGATAGTAAAATTAAATGCTGTGCATTTTTTATTGATGGTATGGTGAATAATATAATAATTAACGAAAACATTATAAAACCTGTTGTAATAAATAAGCTTTTAAGTAAATCTCCGAAAACAATAGATGTTATAAATTCGCAAGTTCTATTTTCTAATGACGTAAAAAAATCTGATGACTTAAATGAAATAATAGAGTCGGTGATTTATGGTGACACTGCATTATTTGTTGATGGATCAAGTAGTGCATTAATTATAAATTCTAAGGGATGGCAAACAAGATCAATTTCAGAACCAGATTCAGAAAAAGCACTTCGTGGTCCACACGAAGGATTTACTGAGTCAATCTTAACAAATTTATCACTTATTAGAAGAAAAATTAAAACAAATGATTTAAAAATTAAATTCAGAAAATTTGGAACAAGGTCAAATACAAAGGCTTGTATTTGTTATATTGACAGCTTAGTAGATAAAAAAATATTGAAAGAATTAGAAAGTCGATTAGATAAGATTGAAATTGATGGGATGCTAGATACGAATTATATTGTAGAGTATATAAAAGATTCTCAGTTATCACCATTTAAAACAGTAGGAATCACAGAAAGACCTGACTCAGCAGCTGGAAAAATATTAGAAGGACGTATTGCATTATTACTTGACGGTTCTCCCCAAGTTTTGACAGCTCCATATTTGTTTATTGAAAATTTCCAGTCAAGTGATGATTACTATTTAAACTTTTACTTTGCATCTATTGGAAGACTTTTAAGATTACTAGGTTTTTTCTTATCGTTTAGTATGCCCGCTATATATGTGGCGCTTGTTTGTTATCATAAAGAGATGATCCCCACCTCTCTCGCATTGAGCATAGCTCAATCACGTCAAGGTGTGCCATTTCCAACATTTATAGAGTGCATGGGTATGCTTGTAGTATTTGAGATTTTAAGGGAAGCAGGAAGTAGAATGCCTTCAAACGTTGGTCAAGCATTAAGCATAGTTGGTGCACTGGTAATAGGTCAAGCAGCAGTTACAGCAAAATTGATTAGTGCACCAATAGTCATAATTGTTGCATTTACAGCTATTACAGGATTAATGGGTCTGAAATTAAAGGGGGCTTCATTAATTATTCGTACAATACTTTTGTTTTTGGCATCTTTCATCGGATTTTATGGATATATATTTGGTGTTATAGGGCTCTTAATACATTTGCTTGGATTACGATCGTTTGGTATTGACTATACATCTCAAATCGTATCAACTAAATTACAAGATGCTAAAGATATTTTCATTAGAGCACCATGGTGGCTTATGAAAACAAGACCAAAATCAATATCAAAAAATAGTATTAGAAGTGAATTTAATGAGGATAAACCAATATGATAAAAAAAATAGTTATACTACTAATTATCATATCAAATATATTTTTGCTTTCAGGATGTTGGAATTATTCTGAAATTGATAAAATGTCAATTGTAGCAGGTTTTGCAATTGACAAAGGAGAAAATGGTCAAAAATATAATTTATCAGCAGAACTTGTTAATATACAAGGAGGTGAAAAAGCTTCAGCAGTTTCTTCTAAAGTATTAGAAGCAAGTGGAAATACAATTTTTGACGCATTAAGAAATATGATTTCTATAAATCCACAAAAATTATATATTGGACACTGCAAAGTAATTATTGTCAGTGAAGAATTAGCTCGAGAAGGGATTATCCCTGTATTAGATGTTTTTTTGAGAGATCATGAGTTAAGAATTACTAATGATGTACTGATAGCAAAAAACGTTAAAGCTAAAGAAATCTTATTACAAAAATCCGAAACTCCAACTATTAACTCATACAATATTGATGAAATGCTTCATAACAGCAGCATGAGCTTATCAAAATCAACAAATGTACAAGTATATCAGCTAGTAAACACTATTAGTACTAAAGGAATATCATCGACATTACCAGCTATTAAAATAGAAAAAATAAATAATAAAGACGTTTATAAACTCGATGGCATAGCAATTTTTCTCAAAGATAAGCTATTGGGATTTTTAAACGATGAAGAATCAAAAGATTTTTTATTTATAGTTAATAAAATAAAAGGTGGTACTATCACAACTAAGATAGAAGATAATAAAAACCTATATATTAGTGGAGAAATTTTTAAAAGCAAAACAAATGTTAAGCATGAATATGAAAATACTGAATTGTCGGTAAATATAGAAACTGAAACAATCATAGCCATTAATGACATTGGAGCATACACTAACTATGCAGATATAAATGAATATATAATATTAGAAAAGCAATTCAAAAAGCAATTGCAAGGTGATATCAAGAGTTTAATTTCAAAAGTTCAAAATGATTTTGGCTGTGACATTTTCGGATTTGGAAAGTCGATAAATGAAAATGATAAAGCATTGTGGGAAAAATACAAATCAAATTGGAACGAAACCTTTAAAACTCTTAAAGTTAATGTAGATTCAAAAATTATAATTAGAAGTAGCGGATCAGCCCAAAGAACAATAAAGATTGGAGAGTAGCATGATAATATTCACAATATTCACAATTATTTATATTATAGTTATACTTTTTGATTTAAAACCTATATTTAAATCAAAAAAATATAAAGTTTTTTGGGTTTATTCTGCAATTCTTGTTGTTTCATATATTCTCCAAACACTGTTGGGTTTTGGCATTTCTATTCCAAGCCCTAATATTGCAATTATAGATTTTTTTAGTATATTTATAAATACAAAATAAATAAATTTATATTTAAAGTAATTAGTGCTTTTTTCAATTATATTACTAAGTATTTAAGAAAGCAGGTTTGGTATGGAAAAAAATATTGTTTCAAGTAAACAACTTAGCTATATAATGATTTTATTTATTTTAGGAAGTTCCTTAATAACAGGTACAGGCAGTGTCGGTAAGCAAGATTCATGGATTTGTATTATAATTGGAATGTTTATGGCAATTCCACTTGTTTTAATTTATTCTAGAATATCAAAGCTATTTCCACAAAAAAATATATATGATATTATATATCATATATTTGGTAAAACTATTGCAACTATAATATGTATTTTATATATTTTTTACTCAATTCAACTCGGTGCCGCAGTAATTCGTAATTTTACTGAATATATTCAAATCACATCTCTCCCTGAAACTCCACAATATATCTTTGCCATTTTTATGGGAGCAATTTGTTTTTGGACTTTAAAACATGGTATAGAATCATTAGGTCGGGGCTGTATTATAGTTTTGCCTATTGTTGTTTTAATTGTTCTGTTTACAATAGTATTTACGATTAAAGACATGAATTTAAGCAATCTTAAACCGATTTTAGGACAGGATTTCAAAACAATCTTATCTGGTTCGTTTGGTGCACTAACATTTCCATTTGGAGAAGTTGTCTTGTTTATGGTGGTTTTATCGTCACTTAAGCCAAAGGAAAGTCCTTATAAAGTATATTTAAAAAGTATTTTTATTGGAGGGTTTATACTCGTTATAGCAATGATAAGAAATATTCTCGTGCTGGGTGTTCCAATAATGGATAGCTTACATTTTCCATCTTATTATACAGCAAGTATATTAGATATTGGTGACTTTGTTTCACGAATTGAAATTCTGATTGCTGGTAATTTTATTATTTCAGGACTCGTAAAAATCACTATATGCTTATATGCGTCAGTTAAAGGAGTAGCAAGGATTTTTAAAATTGATAATTTTAAGCAAATAATTGCACCTATTGTACTATTTATGATTGTTTTATCACAATTGATCTATACTAATACAATGCAGATGTTTGAATTTATAAAAACAACTGATTATTATTTTTCCATATTCCAAATTGTATTACCTATAATAATTCTTATCTTTTCAGAAGTTAAAGTTCGGAAAAATAAAAAAGCTTTAAAATGTGATCAAGTATTTTAGTCTAGCAAAATTGTAACACCAGTGAATCTATTTTTTAAATTTCATTGTTTTTAAGTTTAATTTGGCGGACATCTTTACCAACGAATTTCAAGCATTTATAAAGAGTCATAATTCTTGAAGCTACCCTGTCTGTGTACCTATTTTCAATTTGTTTTAAAGTTAGATTTGTACTGATAATAATAGGTTTGTTGGCATTCAGCCTCATATTCATAAGGTTATAAAGAGTTGAAATATTAAATTGGTTTTCCATTTCAGCACCCAAATCGTCAATGATAACAAGGTCAGCTTTTAGTATTGTTTCCATCGTGTCAACGCCTTGTTCACCCTTGCCATAATACTCATTTTGTAGCCTTCTAAATAAATCTGGAGCTGAGGAATATAGTGCAGAAAAACCACTTTGCATAACAGTTCGTGCAATTGCTAAAGATAGGTGTGTCTTGCCAAGCCCAGTATCACCAAGCATTAAAACGCTTGGTGAATTTTTATTGAACATAGCTACATACTGTTTGCAAAATGAAAATATATCCGACATAGTTTCTTTGCATGATTTAGAGTTTTCTACTTTAATATCACTATAGTATTTCAACGAAAAGGTGTCAAATGAAGAAGTATCAATTTTGTTTGCGCTATTAAACTCCAACACATTGTACTTTGTAACCTGTTGTTTTAAGCACTCGCATTTCATCCCGTCAATATATCCACTGTCTTCACATTTCTTGCAGAAGTATTGGATATCGAGGTAATCTTTTGGATAGTTGTTGAGCGTTAAAAGAACTTCAAGTTCTTTTTGATTTTTTAGGTTTTCTGCCATAATTCTGTCAATTGCACACTTTGCATTTTTACCCTGTGAAAAAATTACTCTTGAAAGCTGAAGCCCTGTTTGGGAAAGTAGAATGTTCAGCTCTTTTATTCTGTGAATTTTTGCACAAACTTCGTCATTTCTATTATTTGCCTCAAATAAGGCATTTTGTCTTCTTTTTTCAATCTCTTTTAATGCAAGCTTAAAGCTTTCAATTGCCAATTATTTCACCTCAAATTATTATAATTTAGGAACATTATCCCAGAATTTATCAATGTCATCTAAGTCATAAGAAGTTTTCTCTTTTTGAACTTTTGAATATTCTGTTCCCGTTATCTCTTCAATAGTTTTATAACCTTTTTCACTCCAAGAGGAAAGAATTTTATTCAAATACGGAAAAGACAACTTATTAATTGCGCCAATTGTCTTTTCATAACCAAGCTTTATTACTTCAACACTGAATCCGTACTCATTAAACCAACGATTAATATGCTCTCTTTCGCTGTCGATAAGGTTTCTATCTTGTAGACCAAAAACTTTCTTTATCTTATCTTCATTGGTCTTAGATGACTTACTAATGTTTAAATATTGTTCCGCTAATTCATGGGTAGTAATTCCATTATCAGCCCAACTCGCACAAACTTTTTCAATATACCGTGCATTTACCTTATCAACTGTTACACAATACTCAATTGCCATCATAATGACGTCCGCTGGAAGTTTAATATACTCCAAAATATGTATAATTGATTTATGCTCAACCGAAGTAATAGGGCGTTTTAACCTATCTTCCATGCACTCAAGTAGAAATGACAATTCTGCACTATTGGCAGTTTTGACATTCATTATGGTTGGTTGAGTAAATTTGGAGAAAACCACTGCATCTGATACAATTCTTTCATTTGGTAAATCAACTAATATGCCCTTTTTAATCCAATTAGCTAGGGATTTTTTCACCTCATCTTCTGAAACATTCAGAAGATTAGATAATAAATTTGCACTATAATTTTTATTTGAATTTTTAAGTATAAGTAAAATCACCTTCAAATCAATAACACTAAGCTTATCAAAATCATCATCAATAATGTTTTGAGGCAAAGCAAAATTATTGGAATAAGCCTCGAAATTAATTTTATAAGCCATATTCCGCCTCCTCATTTAAAGTAAAAATAGTATAACATATTTTAACCCATAAAACAATTAAGAAAAATTTAATCTCACAAAAAATAGTTTTCTATATATTTTCATCATAAGATGTGTTATATTTATACTATACTATATTTATATTATATGATGGAGGTACATATGGGTAACGAAGTAATTATACCAGGCGTTGGCATTGGACCAATGACAGATAAATATGACATTAAAATACTAATTTGCTATCTTTTAAAATCGGTAAATATGCCCCTATCTAAAGAGCAAATTAACTATATTTTTCAAAACGAGCAGTTTGTAAACTACTTTAGTTTTTGCGATGCTTTAAAAGATTTGATTGATTCTAATCACATTTCTTCTTCAAAGACACAGTTTGATGAAATATATACCCTCAATGAGTTGGGCTTAGAAACTGCTAAAAAGCTTGAACGTTCTCTTCCTAAATCACTTAGGGACAATGTTGTTGAGGCTGCAATGGAGCTTTTAGCCAAGATAAAAAAAGAACGCGAAAATGAAGTGGAAATTTCGCCTTACGAGAATGGTTATATGGTTAACTGCGTGATGCATGATGACTCATTTGATTTGTTACAGTTAGGTATTTTTGCCCCAGATACACTGCAAGCAGATAAAATTAAAGAGAAATTTTTAGACGATCCTGTTAAGCTTTATCGTGGGTTAATTAAATTATTATTGGATTCTGAATAGCAGAAAAAGGCTAGATGTTTTAACATCTAGCCTTTTTTTAGAACACTTATTTCAAATATTGTTTAATTGCATTACAAACCAAATCAATTTCACCCTCGGTTAAATATGGGTGCATTGGCAATGATAACACACAATCACATAGCATATTAGTAACGCAAAAACTTTCATCGATGCAATTAAGCTCTGAAAATGCTTTTTGCTTGTGCATTGGTTTGGGGTAGTACACCATACTTGGTATGTTATTGTCCTTTAGATAGCTTTGCAATCCGTCACGCTGCTCTTTACTCTTTAATAATAGGGTATATTGCGCATAGCTTGAATAGTAACCATCTAGAATAGTTGGTGTTGGAACTACATCTTTTAACCTATCGGTGTACAGTTTCGCAGCATTGTTGACATCTGCAAGCTCATATTTTATGAATGCATTTAGTTTAACTAATAAGATTGCTGCTTGGAGGGTATCCAAACGTGAATTAACTCCAATTCTAACGTTATCGTACTTAAATGAGCCTTTTCCGTGTACTCTAATTGAACGTAGCAACTCAGCAATTTTATCATCATTTGTGAATATGGCTCCGCCATCACCATAGCAACCAAGGGGTTTTGCAGGGAAAAATGAAGTGGTTGCGGCATCGCCAAAACTACAAACCTTGCGGTTTTCTATCATTCCACCAAATCCCTGTGCTCCATCCTCAAGTAGCATTAAATTGTATTTCTTAGCAATTCTTTCAATCTCAATATAGTTTGCAGGTAAGCCAAATAAATCCACAGCAATGATAGCTTTAGGGATTAATTTCCCTTCAGCAATGGTTGCCTCTATAGCTTCTTCAAGCCTTTTAGGATCTAAATTAAAAGTTTCTTTTTCTACGTCAACAAAGACAGGGGTCGCGCCCTCAAAGGAAACAACCTCTCCAGAAGCGAAAAATGTAAAGTCAGGAACAAAAACTGCATCGTTTTGTGTTATTCCCCATGTCATTAAAACCATAGTAAGTGCATCAGTTCCATTTGCACAACTGATACAGTGTTTAACCCCAACATAATCAGCAAGTGCTTTTTCTAAGTCTTGCACTTGTTTACCCATAATATAATTGCCTTGTGCGGCAACATCTATCATAACTTGATCAATGTCATTTTTCAAGACTTGATATTGTTTTTTTAAATCTCTAAATTCCATTATATTTCTCCTAAACTATGACCAGTTAGGACATAGTTACGACCACAATTCTTACAGCAAAAATCATTTTTGAGCACCTCGCCACATTCACAAACATAACCAATTTGCTTTGCGGGAATTCCTACCATCAAAGCATAGTCTGGTACATCTTTTGTGACTACTGCACCCGAACCAATCAAAGCGTGCTTTCCTATTGTGTATCCACAAACAATAGTTGCATTCGCACCAATACTTGCACCCTCTTTAACAATAGTTTTTTTATATCCAGTGTTGCCTTTTGGATATTTGCACCTTGGGGTTAGATCATTTGTGAAAACCATTGAGGGTCCACAAAAGACATAGTCTTCTAAAATCACACCCTCATAAATTGAAACATTGTTTTGAACCTTGACGTGATTTCCAATTTTCACATTGTTTGACACATTAACATTCTGTCCAAAAGTGCACTCTTCGCCGATGATTGCCCCCTTTTGAATGTGTGAAAAATGCCATATTTTCGTACCTTTTCCAATGATAACGCCATCATCAATATAACTGCTTTCATGCACGAAATAGTCCATGCTTAAAACTCTCCCATCATATCAATGCTTGCAAAGTTTTCAAGTGGAAATTTTACAGCTTTCCCATCTTTTTGACTTTTGTATATTGCAAGTACCAATTCAAGTGCATTTTTTCCTGCCTTTGCATCAACATATGGCTGTCTATTATTTTTTATTGCATCTATCATATCCGAATAAAGGCTAGTATGTCCATTTCCATACACATTGCTTGTCTGCTCATGCAGCCCCTTATTTTTGTCATCTTCTTGACTTCCATCTGCAAAATCC
>JBAQWI010000213.1:0-1500 GCA_049298835.1 Oscillospiraceae bacterium | reverse complement strand
TTTAAACATCCAAGTTTAACGTGCAAAGCACAATCTATAAAGATCACTACGCTTTGCACGTGCACAGCCAAGATCCATTCTAAACAATCATAAAATATATCACAATCTGTAGTATATCATAAATTTGACAATATTTATTTATGATAAGACAATGAATAAATAAATAAATAAATGTTTGCTTCAACCCAAAAATTTTACCAAATAGTAATGTAGAAATTAAACCATAAAAGTAATTTGTATCAAAACTTGAATCGTAATGTTGCAGAGATATAGTCACACGTTGCTCTTAATATAGTAAAATTAATATTACTATCAAATCTATCACTTCCACAGATACATATCTGAATTAATTCATGATTAGAAAGTTGAACATAATTTGGAATCATTAACGAGAGTTTTTTTTATATATGTTACTCTAGCATCAACAAAGTTTGGACAATTAAACAAGAAGTGTTCAGTAGTTTCAATATTATCAAGACACATTTGACAAAAAGGGTTATCAGTTATATTATAATTATATAGTTGATTGTTCAGAGAACTTAAACCCAATCTTAATTGTGTCAAAACTCTTGCTCCTGGACAACTCATGTTGTTATAATCAAAGAATCTATTATCAAAATCAAATTTAATATTTAAGTATTTTTTTAATTTTGCCAATGAGTCTAGCATTCTTATTTCCAATGGCATGGAGTTCCATGCTTCAATGGCTGATGGAAAAAAAGATTTTTTAAATTTTTGCTTCCTGCAAAATTTTGCAATTTTAAATTTACAATCCTTAGACCGTCTTGTATTTATTAGAAATCTTGGACTTTCTGTACCAAGTCTCTTTAAATCTTCTATAAGGTACCCAGGAGCAAGATTATGAAAAATTTTATACATCAGTAACATTTTAAATTTTTTTCTTCTTTCAGAAAGAGTAGTCCACCCCAAGTCAGATAGCAGTTTTACAGTTTCTGTTCTTGGTATGGCCCCCGTACAAATAATAGCCGCTCTTCGATTTATATTTTCCAATTTATTAATTAAATTTAATGTTAAATTATCATAAATACAGCATCCATAGTCTAGGACAGGCCTTATCATGGAATGAAATAGTTTTATTAATACACGTCTATTAAGATCCCTTTTATATTTTCGCTGCAGCCCCAATTTTTGTGAAGCTTTGTTACAGATAAAATGGACATGATCAGCCCAGTCAAAATTTTCATTAAAGTATATTCCCAGATGCTTATGTAATTTCACTCGTAGAATTTTCACATTTTTTATAAAAAATTCCAAATCGGGTCCTTTAGCTAATGATATGTAAAATGTTTTCTCAGCATTAAAATCAACAAGCCATTTTTTAGCCCAAGTTTCCATAGTCCTCAAATCTTTTTTTAACTGAGTTTCAACTTCATTCCATGAATTTTGAATGGAGAATAATGAAGTGTCATCTGCAAACAACGAAATGTTACCATCAATACCTTCAACAATATCATTCAAATATAAGAGAAACAATAAGGG
>JBAQWI010000212.1:0-3882 GCA_049298835.1 Oscillospiraceae bacterium | reverse complement strand
ACTGTTAAGCGAATATGAATGGGTGGATTATTGTGGGAGCAAGGCTCGTAAAATTAGTGGAAATCTTTATTGCTTGATGCGTGGTGGGGTTTATACAATTGATGACAAAAAGGTATTTGCATTTGGTGGTGGTGATGCGTTAGATGAATATAGCCAAAAGCAAAATGATGAAGAACTTTTGCCTAGTGTACAGGAAATGCAGGATGCAAGTGCTAATTTGAGTGCTTGTGGCGATGAGGTTGACATTATTGTAACCCACGATGCGCCAGAAAAAATCAGGTCGTTTGTCAATATGGAAAACAACGAAATGAATTATCTACATACTTTTTTAGACGATATTCGTCAAACCGTGAAATTCAAACAATGGTATTTTGGAAAGTATCATAACAATAAAAGGATACCGCCATGCTATAATATAATATTTACAGACATTGTGAAATATATTGATTAATCATGTGTGAGGGAGGTATAGCATTATGCTACTAGAACCAGTTTTATACAAGGTGATGAAAATTAATGGGGACTATGCAATTATGCATACTGACACAGGAGTTGAGAACACCGTTGCAATGGCATTGCTACCGATTGAGATTTGTGAGGGTGACAATATTATCTACGAAATGCTTGAATACAGAATTGTTAAATAAAAACAAAGGGATATGCTTTTAGTGTATCCCTATAATTTTGCAAGTTCTTCAAATGTCGAATTCGTTGACATTGTACATTAATGTGGTATAATTTAACTATAAATAAAGAACAATAGCATAGTGATGATTGGGAGAAAAAGTATGAGTTCAAATGAATTTGCTTCTAAAAAAGGTACAAGCTTAGCCAAAGTTTTCTTTTATATAATATTAGGCATAGTAGCGTTGCTTTTGGCAATTGTTCTATTCACCACAGTAATGACAAGATCAAGTGCCCAGCCTTCTACAATATTTGGATATGGATTTTTCACTTTAACATCAGACAGTTTAGATAAAAATGTGAAAAACGGCAGTTTAGTCATTACAAAGGAGATAGCAGAATCAGCCCTAAAAGTGGGGGATATGGTTGCCTATAAAGACGGATATGACCCTGCGAAAAATATTGTGATAAACACGAACTCGATTGCTGAAATAGAAACCATAGACAATACTCATTCTTTTAAAATTATTGCTGATGAAACACCACGTGGGGCAACAGATGTAATAGGTAAGGCTATTTTTTCAATCCCTATGTTTGGAAGTTTCATTGTGTTCATTAAAACTCCGCTTGGGTTAATCTGCTGTGTGGCATTTCCACTATTTCTACTGTTAATATTTGAAATAATAAATTTAATCAAGCTATCAAGAAGGCAAAAGATAGAAGACGATTTTTTAGAGGGAGATTTACCCTCTTATATGCAAATTGATATAGACGAAAAAACAACAGATGTGTTTGGCGAGATGGTTTCTACTGAGGATATTCTCGATAGGGTTAGCAACGATTATCTTTTTGAACAGCAAGATGAGAAACTTGAATTGGTTGAACCTAAAGGCCCTTTTGTATCATTGTCCTATAAAAAACCAAATATTGTTGAAGCTGAAGTGAAATCAAATTCCATCTATTCTACAAGGGAATTTAAATTGTCTGACAGTGAAAAGACCATAGCAGATGTAAAAGAGACGCCTCCTAACGTTGAGGTTGCCTTGCCAGTTACTAAAACAACCGATTTTTCTGCCAGCATTAACACAGATACCACAAATAACTTTATGATTGAAGGAATTGCGGTTAAGGTTCAATCTGATGCAGTAAAACTATCACTTGGTGATGATTTAAAAAGTAGAGATATTTCTATAACTGTCACCAAAGATTATACAAGTGTTGTTGTTGAATCTGGTGGGTACGAAGTGAACTTTGCCCTGTTCAAGGATGAAACGGATAAAGAACAAAAAGTTATCATACAAAAGAAAAATAAGTTTTAATATAAAATAAAGCCAAAAAAGGAACGGAGTAATCCGTTCCTTTTTATAGTATTATGTAATAAGACTAAACAGGGTCAACTGAGCCAGTTACCCAAACGCCTAAAATCGGTTATTTCATTAAAGTTATTTAACCATTGAAAGGTTTAAGCCTTCCCACTCACGTGGTTTTGAAAGTCCTAAAATAGTCGCAATAGTAGGGGCAATATCCTTAATAGAGGCAGAGGATAACTCTTTTCCAGGGCTAAAACAAGAACCATTCATAATAAGTGGAATGGTCATATCTTCTGGTAAATCTAATCCATGAGTGCACTGGTGTCCACCATGATCAGCTGTAACAATCAGTTGATATTCATCTGATACTATTTCCTTAATCTTATGTATGCAGTTGCTTGCAGTTGAAATAGCCTCCAAATATTCATGGCTCATCCAACCATATTTATGACCCGCTTCATCTGTAAATCCAAGATAGATAAACACAAAATCAGGGGATTCTTTAAGGATATATTGAATCGCTTTATCGGTCATTTCAACTTCGCTATTCATTACCTCTTCGCAATCGCCAACTTGACGCTGAAAATGGCTAAAATGTAAACTACCAGGTTGATTTAAATCTCTTAACTGCTCCCAGTTATAAAACATAGCAGCTTTTTTTTCGGCCTTATTAACAATATCCCCTAAGCTATCAATCGGTCGCACTTGTGGCATCCAATTGTTAGTAGTAATACCATGACGCTCTGTGCCAACGCTCAAAAATAAAGAGGTGTGACAAGGAAGCGTATAAGATGGCATAATAGTTTGCGTTGAAAAGCAAGATGTGCTTTCTTGTTTTAATTGAATCAGATAAGGATTGCCACACTGTTCAATACCATCTGGCCTCATTCCATCAACTAAAATAAGTATAACTTTATTCTGCATAATTACCTCCGAATGTATATTTGATTTTATTATAAAATCCTTAGAATTACGTAACGATGGAGAGGCTCAATTGCATTGAACCTCTCCATAATATATATAGTTTCCCTTGGAGAATAGGATAAGTAAACATAGAGTGTATTTAGAAGTATCGCCTAATTATCTCTGTTTCTGATTTCATTACGTTTGATTTTGCCACTGATAGTCTTAGGCAACTCTGAAACAAACTCTACAATACGAGGATATTTGTATGGTGCAGTAGTCTTTTTAACGTAATTTTGCAACTCTTTTTTCAGCTCATCGCTAGGTGAGTATTGGCTGGTAAGTACAATGGTTGCTTTAACTACTTGCCCACGAACAGGGTCAGGCGCGCCTGTAACAGCAACCTCTAGTACAGCAGGATGTTCCATTAAAACACTCTCAACCTCGAATGGACCAATGCGGTAACCAGATGCTTTTATCACATCATCGGTGCGTCCAATATACCAATAGTATCCATCCTCATCACGATAAGCGGTATCACCAGTATGATAAATACCGCTTTTCCAAACCTGCTTGGTTTTTTCCTCGTCACGATAATAGCTTTTTAATAATCCATATGTTTCACCGTCGGTGCGTTTTCTGATGATGATTTCACCAACAGTACCATCATCAACAGAGCTACCGTTATCGTCAACAATGTCAATGTTATAAAGTGGAGAAGGTTTGCCCATTGAACCCGGTTTTGGAATGGTATTTTTAAGGGTTGCTAGCATTAAAGTGGATTCTGTCTGACCAAAACCCTCCATTAATTTCAAACCAGTTACTTCATAGAAACGGTTGAAAACTTCTTCATTTAAAGCTTCGCCAGCAGTGCTGATATGTGATAGGGAAGCAAGATTTTTAGATTCCATCCCTTCTTTAATTAAGAAACGAAATACAGTAGGTGGTGCACAAAAGGTTGTAACTTTGTATTTCTCAATCATTAACAGCAAATCACCTGGAGCAAATTTGTCAAAGTCATAAACAAAGATACCAGATGCAGTGA
>JBAQWI010000211.1:0-2434 GCA_049298835.1 Oscillospiraceae bacterium | reverse complement strand
AATAATTAAGTCTGAGGTACTTTCTCCTAAACAACAGATGGCTGAAAATACAGAAGTGCTAAGGGGCTTAATGTTGCAGTTATATACGTTGTACCCGAACGAGTTGGCGAAAAGTACACAAGTTGGTGCGCGTGAAATGACAGAGTGGGTATTTGATGGTAAAGCCAACTGGAAGTTTGAAGCTATTCGTAGCCTCCAAGGTAAAGATGCGTTGACATTATTGTTCGATGCCAATTACCAAAGTGACCATATTTTGCCGTTGATAGTTGGGTTGGAAACTCAGCTATTCGCACATTACGGTGCTAAAAATGAATTTGAAATTCCGCAAGTGATCAATCCAATACAACTTACCCAAGTCAAATGTGACATTCAAGAGTTAAGTAAGGATTTAATGGAAAGAACGCTTAAGAATAAAAAATTATTGGATGTTTTTGAAAATGCAAACTCACTAGATGCCATACAACGCACACTTCACAATCTAACGCACAGACTTAAGGAAAACACAGGTGTGAGTGATATATGTCAGTAGCAAAAAAACGCCTTAAGGGAAACAAGTCAAACTGAGAGGTTAAAAGATCTCCGCATATACAACTGCGGTTATTCTGACTTTTATTTAATTTCGTCTCATGGGAGGTTATGTTTAATGCGTTACAGACGCTTTATGAAGGTCTAATTTACATAATCAAGACAAGAAAACCTCTTTTTTAAGAGGTTTTTTTTTGCGCCTTCGCCTCCTCGCAAGCTCGTCGTTGTCGGCTTTCAAAAAATCAGTCTGTAAAGGGGTTGGAGGAATTTTGAAAAATGACTTAAGGTGAAAAAACAGCGTGATAACTTTTAATTCACGTCTTTATGCTCCGCATGTAAGGCAACGCTGCGCGTTCTTATTTTTTATAAAACCGTAGCGTTGAAGGCGGTACAGTCTGAGTGAGTGAAAAGCTTATTTATTTTTTTAAGTTGCTGATCATAACAACTGCAATTACCAAGAGTTGAGTTAAAAATACAAGTTGAAAAGATAATAGATTTTTTTTGATCTGACTTAAGGTGATTTTGAGTATTTAATTTATTAGGTTGTATTGAATTTTTGGGCTTTTTATCAGAATAAAATTTGTCATTAAAATGATCTAGGGAATTAAATATTAATATTGGTGCAATGATGAAAATAGCTAGAGCAATAAAAAATTGTTTAGGAATAGAAAATGAAAGCTTGTTGTGCTCTGATGCACTTAAATAATGTTTAAAAGTGGAAGGGTCAGGCTTATAGCGTTTATTTGAAATCGCTCGTTTTAGGGCAAAATCAGCACTTGGATTGTTACAACATTCCGCAAATTCAAGAATTTTTCTACCATGCCAAAAAAGGCCAATATGGAAATGTCGAGATGTATTTTTTACTAAATAATCACAGAGAAATTCAGGGTCTTGAGTAATAAATAAAAAATCAACACCAAACCTTCTATGAACGCTTAAAGCCATTTGGTGAAGCGTAGCTTTAGAACCTAATCGACCAAATATAAATTGACACTCATCGACAACAATTAATGATTTTTTTGGAAAATATTTTAATTGATAAAGTATTTCTTCTTGATCTTCGAATATTTCATGATCAAGTAATTGTTGGGTATCAGTTTTAGACTGTTCAGCAATAAGATGTTCGATATTAACTTGATCATTGTCAAACCAATTCAATATAACTTTTTTTGAGACTGGTAATACATTCAAATCTCTTAAATTCGGTATACCGTGTGTATAAACATTGAAACCTTTATCAAGATATTGTTTGATTAAGTTAATAGTGTGGGAAGTCTTGCCATTACCTGGTTTACCAGTGAGTAAAGTAATCACTTTATAACACCATAATGTGCGATCAATTGTTTGGCAGCTCGAATAAAACATGCACTCAAAATAATTGAAATACCTTGACCAAAACCAGCGATTGAAAAAAGGGCTAAGAGGTCGGCTGGTAAACCAGAATATTGAATAACAATGACTGCATAAGCTTGATCGAGTAATAATTCAATACCTGAATAAGTGATAATTCCGAGACTAAGAGAAGCCAAGACACGTAAAACAATAGAACCAATATTCAAGGCAAAGAAAGAAGCAAGCGCAGCAATGATGATATGCATGATTTATCTAAACTAAAATTATGAAAAAAGCAGAAATAAAAGAAACAACAAAAATCAAAGGCTTTAAATAAGCCAAAAAAGTACAAATATATTCATAGCTAAATGAATAACCATCAATTTCCAAATCTGACGGACAAGTGTTAGTTGTAAAAAAATCGTCAAATTTATCAGTAAGATCATAATCATCGTCAAAATCAAGAGAAAGCTTTTCTGCATCACCTACTTTACCGCTTGAGTTACCGTCGCAATCGTCGACCCTTTCATCACAGTCACAATCTTCAATTTCTGGATTACAGGACGCATTACCACCG
>JBAQWI010000210.1:0-4107 GCA_049298835.1 Oscillospiraceae bacterium | reverse complement strand
GACTTAAACTGTCTTGACCTAGTGCTTGTACCGCCAAAGTCTTCGCCAATTCAAACGGCATAATATTGATAAATTCAGTATCCAAAATGCCTTGAATTGTCATTCTAAACGATACGCTCACAATATCATCATCTGCATCTATTCCAACAATTTTGCGGAACTCTTCTTCTGTCTCAATAATATCTGCTACAGGTGTTGAGATATCAATTCTTTTATCAAAGAAGCTTGACAGAGCGGTTGCAGATGAACCCATCATTTGGTTCATAACCTCACAAGCTGCGCTCATACTCAACTCATCAAATTCAAAATCTTCCCTAGGTCCAGCATCAATTCCCATAAGCATATTGATTATCATCTGTACATCGTTTTTATGGAAAACCATCATAGTTTTACCAATTATACCTTCGATGTATTTAATACTTACCAACATCGCTGGTTCCCACCCAGATAAATCAATCATTTGAAATTTGCGAACGTTGACCTGAGGAGTTGTGATAACAACTTGTCTATCTAGCATAGTAGATATGGCCGTAGCTGCAGATCCCATACTGATATTTAAAATTTCCCCAATAGCGTCGATTTCTTGTGGAGTAATAACAGAATGATTACTTCCCTCTTGCACATCTGGACTAAGCTCGTTATCCTTCACCATAAGAATCCCTCTTTTCTATATTAACATTTTGTGCTATAAGATGACTTAGTTTTATGGCTTTTTTCTGTCTAAACTCACCAAGCCTGCCGTCAAACCAAGGAATGTCATCCACCATAACACAAACATCGCTGTCAATAGCCTTATTTAATGGTATAATATCGTCAACCTGTAGCTGCATAATATCTTGAACATCTAAAGTTAGATTATCTAAGACTGCTTTGACTTCCAAGTTTGAACCAATAATATTTTCAAACATTTTTTTCTTTACATCTTCCTCTTCGGGAAGTTTTCGTCTAGAACTCTTTTGATATTTACTATTAAAGTTATTTATCAAGTCCCCCAGTCCTGTTGCAGGAATACACAGATTAATGTTACCTGTAATATCCCCCGCTTTGATATTTAATATAATAATAACTACAATTTCATTTGGGGCAAGCGATTGTAGCATCCTTGCATTTGTTTCTAGTCCGCTTAGCACGGCTTCTACCTCTACATAGTTGTTCCATGCTCCCTGCATATGAGCGGCTGTTTGTTCAAACATACTTCTTAGAATTGCTAACTCAAGATCAGAAAAAACACGATCAAAATTGTTTCCCTGACCAAGACCACCCAGCATACGATCAATCATAAAATAACCTATCTGAGTTGAAACGTCCATAATAACCGATAATTCTTCATATCGCTTTTCTTCTGGTCTTATATCGACCATTGCAATTAGTGCATTATCAGGCAAAGCGTTACTAAATTCAAAGTACCGCTGTTCTTCAATTTGAAGGACACTGACTTCACAGTATAGCCTCAATATGCCCGAAAAATAAGTAGAAAGTATTCGAGAAAAGGTTTCATACAAATCTTCAAGTAGCTTTAGTTGTTCTTTTGTAAACTTTTTAGGCGACTTAAAATCATATTCCTTAACTACTTTTCCATTCACCTTTATATCTTCTTCAGCACTCGCTGGTTGACCTGTTGTCAATCTTTTCAACAAACTGTCTATTTGATTTTGCGATAATTGTTCAGCCATTTCCTTTTAATCACACTCCGCCATACATTAATATACACTAAATGTAGTTATCTGTTTTTTATTTAGGGTTTCTTTTTTTCTGAGATAAGTGGAATTATAACATCTTCCACATTGCCGTTGGCAGGAAATAAATTTTCATCAAATGTTCCTTTGAGAAAGTAATCTGCGACCTGCTTATTAGATACATCCGCTTTATTGCTTAAAATCATAAGTTCCACTCGACGGTTTTTTTCTCGTCCACCTGAAGTCTCGTTAGTGGCAACTGGATAATTTGCGCCATGCCCTATTGGAACAATTTTCTTAGGATCTAATTTTTTTTGATCTTGTAAATAAATTGCTACACTGGATGCCCTTTCACCTGACAAACGTCTGTCTGAAACGTCATACGGTCCTTTTACCAAAGCCGTGTGCCCTGCAATTACCACTGACAATAATTCGTCCTCTACTTGTTTGAATGCATCACCTAGAAACCCTAATATTTTATAGGAATCTTTCCGTAAAGTATAGCTGTCAGCATCAAAGACAACAACATCGCTGAAACGAATAAACACACATTCTTCGCCTTCATTCACCTCAACTGTGGATTCAAGACCGTTTTCTTTAACCTGACTTTGCAAATACTCATAAAGCATATCAAAGTCTATTTCTGATTCCTTGTTATCTGCTTCACCCGCAGGAGCATCACCTGTATTTGCCCCAACATCATCACCCAGCTTTTCATCTGGAGCAATAACAACTTGACTCGTTTCATTTCCAGGATTTTGAAAAGCCTTTACAAGCTTCTCCCACTTTTCCGCTTCAATCGTTGACATACTGAACAGCATAACAAAGAAAGTGAGAAGCAGCGTAACCATATCAGCATAAGTATCGAGCCAGTTTCCGCCACCACCACCCGAACCACCCCTTTTTTTTCTAGCCATGGTATCCCATCACCTACTTCTCTTTTTACCTTTTAATTTTTTTACCTTTTTTCCCAGGTTTACTATCTCCATCATCGTCAGCATTTTTCACTTGACTCATTGCAATATTGTTAGGAAGAAGCTGATATAGCTTTTCATGTATAAATTTAGGGTTATCTCCGGCTTGTATAGCCTGCACACCCTCACAGATAATCATCTTACAGAGAAATTCCTCGTCATGTCGTACTTTTAATTTGGTCGAAATCGGACCAAAAACCAAATTACTCAATACTGTTCCATAAAACGTTGTTATCAACGCAACCGCCATAGATGGTCCTATGGTATCTGGACTGCTCAAATCTGAGAGCAGGTTTACAAGACCAATCAAAGTACCAATCATACCGAAAGCAGGTCCAAAGTTAGCGGCTTTTTCATAAAATGATATTCCTTGACAATGGCGTTCATCAAGATAATCCATCTTAGCTTCTAATAGTTGCTTTACTTTTTCTGAATCAACAGCATCAACTACCATTAATAGACTACTTTTAAGAAAATCATCTTCAACATCTTTAAGTTTACTTTCAAGCGCAAGCAGACCATTAATTCTAGCTTCCTTAGCAAACTCCACCAGCTGGTCAATATATTTGATTGGATTATACTTTGTGGGAAAAAGCACAATTTTCATATGCTTTGGAATCTGTTTAAAAGAACTTGCTGGGAACGAAACCATTAGCGCAGCAATCGTACCTCCCACAACAATAAAGATACTGGTAGGATCAAAAAATCCTGGTAACTTTGATAGTACAATAGTATAAACACCATCTAACGATTTATTTAAAATAATACCTATTACCATAAGAATTGCGCCAAATACCCATCCAAGTATTGTCATAATATCCATTATATCGCCGCCTCTTTTGCTTTCAAATATTTTGTCTTACAAATACTAACTATTTAATCAGTTTACTAAGCATATCGCTATAGATTGCTTTTTTATACTTAACTGTCTTGTTAATTATTTCTTGCATAGATTCTTTTACGATATACATATTCCCATCTGTTAAGCGGATGGTAGTATCTGGATTTTCTAAAACCGTCTCAATTAGGTCGCAATTTAAAACAAACTCTATGTCATTCAGCTTTGTTAATACAATCATCTTAATCGCTCCTCACTCTATTACTGCAATTGCCCATCCGCCACTAAAAAGCAGCGGATATTTGGGCATTCACAAAAATTATCTCTTTAAGTTAATTAATTCTTCAAGCATGGTATCTGAAACGGTAATTAAGCGTGAGTTTGCTTGGAAGCCTCTTTGAGTAGTAATCATATCAGAGAATTCATTTGAAAGGTCTACATTAGACATTTCAAGGGAACCAGAAGTCAAAGAACCTGTTCCTTTTTCGCCTGGTTTTGCCTTTGAAGCACTACCAGAGTTTGGACTTCCAGCAAAATATGTACTTCCAGACTGAACCAAACCTTTTGGGTTTGCAAATGTTGCAAGGTCAATACGTCCAAGCTCAAGCATTCCATGAAC
>JBAQWI010000209.1:0-1735 GCA_049298835.1 Oscillospiraceae bacterium | reverse complement strand
TATGATCTTCCCCATGTAGATCAGAGAAAGCGATGCGTTCCAGGAACTGCCCGCCTCTGACTAAATACCAACCAAGAGGGACTCGGGGACGGTCTTTTTGTCCCTCTCTAAAGTAGGTGCATGTCCGCTTGGATCCCATCTATTAATCGGATTATTCACGCAGTAACTATATCAATTCAAACTCAGCGGATTATCTATCTGCCCCTCTACACTATCCTCCGATATAATGCTGAAACGAGAGGGAACTGTCGTTATTTTTCCTCCCGTTTTTTAGTAGGCTAGAAAGTTATTATTTACTGGTCTTTTGAATATTGACACTCACTAAGTGAACGATAGATCCGTCCCCTCGTTCACTTTTAAATTCTTTTATGCGTTCAAGAACACTAATATGCTTTTCCATCAGGCAAAGTCAAAAAGCAGATGGGGGTATTTCTTAATTGCGGTTTCAGTAAAACCGTATTGTTTATACCAATTTTTCAAAACCACATGCTCACTGAAGATACCGATAGAGATTATTCCTCCCTCGGTTCAAAATCAACTGATTTAAAATTACTATAAAATCGACCATTCTGTGCTGAGAATCGTAAAACGCAATAGTCGGGGTCGGTTACACCTAAAGGATAATACATGGAGTCACCCTCATGCCATATCATTTCTTTTGAATCACTATCTTCAAGCACTTCCATAGTACCTGTCAACATAACGCCTGTGAAAAGTCGTTTATCACAAAAATACACGCTTGCCTTGGGGTTTTCTTTATATTGCCTTACTCTCATAGAAGAAGTGTTGGTAGTAAAATAAAAATGCTTAATACCCTCTCTTTTTCGTGGCGGTACCATGGCTTTCATATTTGGAAATCCGTCACAATCTATGGAGCCAATAATAGAAATGTCAACTTTGTCAATCAAATTGCCTATCGTCCGCTCTGGATCTTTCATTCTGATACCCTCCATGTGAATTTACTTCTTGACATTCATCTTAACGTCTCAAATCGAAGTAGTAAATTACACACTTTTTTGTGGGTATAATGACTTAATCAATAAATCCTTTGGATTTCAGTAAGTCTTCCATTCCGTTTTCCTGCATAAGCTCAACGCCTATGTTTTGCATAATGTTAATCGCTTCAAGCATCCTTTGTCCACGCTCGGTTAAAAAATATTCAACTTTTAAAGGATAACCATCATATGTATTTTTACTTATCATTCCAAATTCATGTAGTTCTTTTAGCTGTTCTATAAGCATTTTTTGATTAATGCCTAGTATATTCTTTTCAAGACTTGCCAGTGATGTGTTACCCAACCGTAACTGCCATAGTATAATTGGTTTCCATTTGCCCTTTGTAATATCATGGGTCAGCTCTAATGGACAGGTGTATTCGTCTCTTATTTTCAATTTGTTCACCTCGCAAATTATAAAATAATCTTGATAAATGAGCTATAATCCTTGGGTTTGTTCATTTTTTAGGTCTATTAACTATAGCCACCCTCAGCAGCCGGCATCTTTTTATATTCCGGCTTACTTTCAACCATCCTGATGATTTTTTTTAATAGGGATCTTAACTGAATCGCTTGCGGGGATTTTGATAAACTTCGATCATCCCAGTATATTTGTTTACTGGTTCCTTTATAGTGAATCGTGAGATCATAAGTTAAATAGGGAGTAACCTCTTGCTGGGATTTTTCGCGTAAAAAATCGGGATAGTCAACGATATTCATCGCCAGCATCTCTGTATATA
>JBAQWI010000208.1:0-7652 GCA_049298835.1 Oscillospiraceae bacterium | reverse complement strand
GCACCTCCAGTGCAAACGGCACCTCCAGTGCAAACGGCACCTCCAGTGCAAGTAGCACCTCCAGTGCAAATGGCACCTCCAGTGCAAGCGGCACCTCCAGTGCAAGCGACATACCAAGTGGCGTCACAAAATGATGAAAGAAACAATGTCATAAAAGAGGGTGTATATATCCAAACCCCACAATTCCCTGATTATACACACAAGGCAGATACTGCTTCAAATGTATTATTGAATTCAAACATGGATTTAATGATGGGACTCCCGCTCACTGTTTCGGTTGAGATAGGAAAAACATCTAAAAAGATTAAAGATATAATGGATTTCACACAAGGGACTATTATTGAGTTGGAGAAACAAGCAGGCGCGCCAGTGGACATTATTGTAAATGGACACTTAATTGCTCGAGGCGACGTTGTAGTTATTGATGATAATTTTGGCGTTCGAATTACAGAAATTATTCGTACAAAGGAATTAAAGTTTTAATATAAGCAAAATGTAGAGTAGTTATATACAATAAATATTTTTAAGCAACAAAGGAGTTTTTAATATGAGTAAGAAAATTATGATTGTTGATGATGCAGCATTTATGAGGATGACAATTAAAAATTGTCTAACCAAAGCCGGGTATGATTCTATAATTGAAGCATCTGATGGGTTAATCGCTGTGGAAACATATCAAGCAGAAAAACCTGATTTAGTAATTCTGGACATAACAATGCCTAATATGGATGGAATTCAAGCTCTTGAAGCTATTAAAAAAATTGATCCATCTGCTAAAATTGTAATGTGTTCAGCTATGGGACAAGAAGCAATGGTTGTTGAAGCAATTAAATTGGGCGCTTCAGATTTCGTAGTGAAACCGTTTAAACCAGATAGAATTCTTGACACAGTAAGTAGAATTTTGGGGTAATGATAAAAATAATAAGGGATGTGGTTACTAGTGCAGACAACTTCTCCATGGGAGTTAATTTATCTTGTAATAGTTTTGGTTGGAGTCGTTGCCTTAGCATACTATGTATCTAAATGGCTTAGCAAAAGATGTGCGGTTCAAGGGCAAAATACAAAGTATCTAAAGGTTATTGACAGAATAGCATTAGGACAGGATAGGACTTTATGCATCGTACAAGTAGGTGATAAGGCAATGCTTCTTGGCGTAACACAACACAATATTGGGAAAATTTGCGATATAAATATAGAGGATTTACCTAAGGTTCAGTCCGGACAAGGGACTTCTTTTGCTAATACTTTGAAAAATACCCTTAAAAATAATTGGGGATTTAATGTTGGTTCTAAATCGCCTGATGACGAGGGGGAAAAAAGCCTTGACGACAAATAAACAAAAAGCGGATAAAAAAATGTTGCGTAAAAACTTATTGCGGTTTGCCGTTTCATTTACACTTGTTGTACTGTTTGCTATAGGTTGTTTTCAAATGCGTGTATCGGCAGCTGGAATAAACATAGGAGTAAACAGTGATACAGCAGGGACGATGGGCACACTTGAAATAATGTTTATGCTGATGCTTTTGGCGCTTGCGCCTAGCATATTGATTATGATGACAAGCTTTACAAGGATTATCATTGTATTGTCGTTTCTCCGTAACGCTTTGGGTACACAACAATCTCCACCTAATCAGGTTTTAATTGGGCTTGCACTTTTTTTAAGTTTGTTTATTATGACACCGGTATTAACAGAAATCAATACTGAGGCATATGAGCCGTTTCGAGCTGGAACCATAACGCAGGAGCAGGCTGTGGAAAAGGCTATAAAGCCTATGAAGGTGTTTATGCTAAAACAAATCAATACAAAAGATTTGAATTTGTTTTTATCAATGTCTAAGACAGAGCTTGTCCCTGAAAAAGATGGCGAACAAAGTCAGGAAAAAAATATAGAAAAGCTTACTGAACTAGGCCTTGAGATTATTGTTCCGTCCTTTATTACCAGTGAATTAAAACGAGCTTTCTTGATTGGTTTTTTACTTTTTATTCCCTTTCTAATTATTGATATGGTAGTGTCTAGTACGCTGATGTCAATGGGTATGGTAATGCTACCACCTTCTATGATTGCGCTCCCATTTAAGCTGATGATGTTTGTGTTGGTAGATGGTTGGGACTTGATACTCGGCACTCTTGTAAAAGGTTTTTACTAGCGTATCATAGATAAAAAGTATAAATAATTATATTGGGAAGGAGTAATTTGATGGAACAGAGCGATATTTTAGGGATTTTTCAAGAAGCTATGGTGGTAACCATAAAGTTGGCAGCACCTTTGCTGATTGTAAGTATTGTCATAGGGTTGGTAGTTGCCATTTTCCAAGCTGCTACCCAAATTCATGAGCAAACCTTAACCTTTGTTCCAAAGATTATTGCAACTGCATTTATTTTATGGGCTTTAGGTTCTTGGATGATAGGGATTTTGTCGGATTTTATCAAACAGCTTTTTGATATGATGACATTGTTATGAGGTTGCCATGATAAATTATGAACTTCAAGACATTGTTGTCTATATATTGGTTTTTTTGAGAATGGCAGGAATGCTCTTTATGAATCCAATATTATCAAGAAAAAATATACCCGCTAAGTTTCGTATTGCGCTTGTACTTTGCCTTACGATTTTAATTGCACCTACTTTAGATACCACATTAATGAAAATTGATAGTGATATAATTTTAATTGCTGCGATGTTTTATGAGTTAATTATTGGTATTCTATTTAACTACGTTTCTCAGGTATTTTACTTTATGCTGTTTTTTGCAGGCGATATCTTAGATTTTCAATTTGGACTATCAATGGCAAAAGTTTTTGATCCTGGAACAAATATTCAGATGTCTGTATCAGGAAATATTTTAAACATACTCTTTGTCCTATATTTCTTTGTTACAAACTGCCATTTGCAGCTGATTAGAATAATGGCGTCCTCGTTTAATCTACTGCCTGTTGGGGCAATGCATATTTCTAGTAATGTCGCTGGATTTGGAATTGATTTGTTCGTCTCAGTTTTTTCTCTGATTATTAAGCTTGTGCTACCTTTTGTAGCAATGGAGTTTGTAGTAGAAATTTCTATGGGTATTTTGATGAAGCTTATTCCCCAAATCCATGTTTTTGTAATCAATATTCAGTTTAAGCTTTTACTAGCATTTTCGTTATTGTTGATTTTTGCACAACCAATGTCAGAGTATATTGATAAATATATTTCTGCTTTGTTTCAAAGTTTGGAAAAGATACTTATTGTTATGTCAGGCTAGTCCCACGAACATTATTATATTATATCAAAGTTACAGTAAGGGCACAAAGATGTTTAAGTGATAACTTTGTTCGCAAAATCGGTTGAGCACTATGCTCTAAAAAAGGGGGGGTTATTTTGGCAGGCGAGAAAACCGAAAAAGCCACCCCCAAGAAGAAGTCCGACGAACGAAAAAAAGGTAATAACTTTCAGAGCAAGGAAATGGTTACAGTTTTTTCGCTTATTGTAACATTTTACAGCCTAAAGTATTTTTTGCCGTTAATTATGTCCTCAATTCAAAAAAGCATTAAGGATTTTATTATAGCTGGTGCAACACTTGAAAAGCTTACAATGGAAACACTTAACGATTTCTTTTTAGATAGTTGCTTGGTGTTTGTTTTGGCAGCAATCCCTTTATTACTAATAAGTGCTTGCGCAACAATTATATTATCAGGTGCACAGACTAAATTTTTAATATCATTTAAGTCACTTAATTTTAAAGGAAGCCGAATAAATCCTATACAAGGTTTCAAGAAAATGTTCTCTATGCGTGGTGTGGTAGAGCTTGTAAAATCTCTGCTAAAAATCACTATTTTAGGATATATTTGCTACAATACAATTATAAAGAGATTCCCGACTTTGCCAAATATGATGGATATGTCCGTAGAGCAAGCACTTATGCTAACTGGTGAGACTATTATGGCCATCATAAATGGAGTTATTCCCATTTTTATTATCGTTGCAATTGCAGATTACATATATCAGTGGTGGGATTATGAAAAAAACCTACGCATGAGCAAACAAGAGATAAAAGAAGAGTACAAGCAAATTGAGGGAGATCCTCAAATTAAAGGGAAAATTAGAGAACGTCAGCAACAACAGGCTAGAACTCGTATGATGCAAAGCGTCCCAACTGCAGATGTTGTTATTAGAAATCCTACCCACTTTGCAATAGCAATAAAGTATGATTCTCAAAAAGATAGTGCACCTATGGTGGTTGCAAAGGGCATGGATCATGTTGCTTTAAAAATTGTAGAAGTAGCTGAAGAAAACGACATCATTACTGTAGAAAATAAACCGCTTGCAAGGGGTCTTTACGATGCGGTTGACATAAACCAAGAAATTCCAGAGCAGTTTTACCAAGCAGTTGCCGAAGTAATCGCTTTTGTATACAGCTTAAAGCAAAAGGAATTAAAATAATTCTAAAAACTGCTAGAAATCTACAACGCATGCACATGAGTGATAATCTTTCATGATGGTTTTGCGTGCGAAGGGAGGTTTTGGCGGAGGACTAGTCCTTAGCCTAATTAACATGAAAATATTGAACAATGCAGTAGCAGCATTTGTGTTTATGATTGTATTGCTGTTGATTATTCCGTTGCCACCGTGGCTTTTAGATTTGATGTTTATTATCAATTTAACAATTTCATTTGTTATCCTTTTTACTACAATGTATATCAAGGAGCCGTTGGAATTTTCAATCTTTCCACCATTACTGTTGATTACAACATTATTTAGACTTTCGCTTAACATATCGTCTACTCGTAATATTATGACAAATAACGGTTATGCAGGAGAGGTTATAAAAACATTCGGAGAATTTGTTATTCAGGGTAATATTGTTGTTGGTTTGGTAATCTTTTTAATTATCGTATTGGTACAGTTTATCGTAATTACCAAAGGTTCTGAGCGTGTAGCTGAAGTATCGGCACGTTTTACATTGGACGCTATGCCAGGTAAACAGATGGCAATTGATGCTGATTTAAGTTCAGGGTTAATTGACGAACAACAGGCGAGAGACCGTCGTTTGAAAATTCAACGTGAAGCTGACTTTTTTGGTTCTATGGATGGTGCATCTAAGTTCGTAAAGGGTGACGCCATAATGTCAATTATTGTTACCTTTGTAAACCTTATTGGCGGTATTATCATTGGACTTGTAAACCACGTAGGCTCTATATCGGAAATAATGAATATTTATTCTACAGCAACTGTTGGTGATGGTTTGATGTCGCAGATTCCTGCGCTTCTTATTTCTGTTGCAACAGGTTTGGTTGTTACACGTTCGGCTTCCGAATCAAACCTTAATAAAGATGTTATTAAGCAGTTCCTTTCACAACCGACTGTACTTATTATGGCGGGAATTGCTCTTTCGACACTGACTTTTATTGGATTTCCAGCACTGCAAGTGCTTTGCGTTTCTGCATTGCTAATTACAATCGGTACTATTTCCCTTAAAAAGCAAAAGGAACTTATTGCAGTAGATGCAGGGGGCGGATTATTGCCCACGGAGGAAATTGCAAGTGAGGTTTCCTACTATAAGAATATTGATAATGTGTATGGATTGTTGAATGTTGAACAGATAGAAATGGAGTTTGGTTACAGCTTGTTGCCTCTAGTTGATGAGGCAAGCGGAGGAAGCTTCCTTGATCGTGTTGTAATGTTTCGTAAGCAGTTTGCAATGGAAATGGGTATGGTAATTCCGTCCGTCCGATTAAAGGACAGTGGACAGCTTAACCCTAATCAGTATTTAATCAAACTTAGAGGAGAAGAGGTCGCTTCAGGTGATGTTCTGACCGATCATTATCTGGCATTTGCACCATCTGAAACTGAGGATGAAATTGACGGCATAGAAACAGTTGAGCCAGCCTTTAAAATTCCCGCAAAATGGATAAGTGATGATAAAAAGCTCAAAGCGGAGCTTGCTGGATACACACTCATCGATCCAACATCAGTTATTATTACCCATCTTTCCGAAGTCATAAAGGCACACGCACATGAATTGTTAACCCGTCAAGAAATGAATAATATGATAGCCAACTTAAAGAAAACTAATGAAACATTAGTAAATGAAACAATTCCTTCAATTGTTTCCGTTAGTATTTTCCAAAAAGTAATGTGCAATTTATTGCGTGAGTTAATTCCTGTGAAGGATTTGGAAACTATCATGGAAACAGTGGCCGATTATGGCGCTACGATTAAGGACACTGATATGCTTACAGAGTACACACGTCAATCCTTAAAGCGTACTATTACACATAAATTTGCTGAGGCAGACCAACTCAAGGTCATAAGCCTTGATGCAGGTGTAGAAGACATGATAATGGGAGCTGTCAAAAAGATTGACAGTGGCTCGTATTTGGCACTTGACCCACAAACAATTCAAAAAATTGTGGTGGCCACGACTCACGAAATTGATAAAATCAAGGATTTAGTTCAAGTACCAATTGTTTTAACCTCTCCTATCGTAAGAGTGTACTTCAAGAAGTTGGTTGATCAGTTTTATCCGAGCATTGTAGTTTTGTCTTTCAACGAAATTGATAGTAATGTTCAGATACAATCCTTAGGAAATATTTCAATCTCATAGCTGAGAGATAAGAATACCAGAAAGGAGTTCTACGTTTGAAGACCACAATGATTAACACTGTACATAAACAATGCGATCCTGAACAGTTGATGGAATTGTATCAAAAGACACGCGATGTTGAACTCCGTAACAAGCTAGTTATGTATTATAGTTCTATTGCAAAAACAGTAGCTTTCCAGATGCGGGGAATTTTTGGTGATTATGCGCAAATGGAGGACATTGTAAATCAAGGAGTTATAGCCCTGATTGATTGTGTAGAGCGATTTGATATTGAAAAGCAAGTGAAATTTCAGACTTATGCTTATCTACGTGTACGTGGAGCTGTCATTGATTTTGTGCGTAAACAAGATTGGATTCCTAGAAGAATTAGGGTTGCTTCAAAAAATATAAACCATGCTCATGATGAGTTGTGTAACGAATTATTGAGAGAACCTACAAATATTGAAATAGCTAGAAAAATGGACATATCATTGGAAGCGCTTAATAAGTATTACAGCGAAATTTCGGGTGCAGTTACACTTTCTTTTGAGGGCAGCATACAGGGGCTAAATTATGTTGAAAGTAGCCTAGACGAATATGTTGGGTCACAAGATTCTGCTGATGCTGGTTTGTACCAGAAAGAACTTAAGGATATTATTAAGCAAAGTATAGCTTCACTTACTGAGCGTGAACAACAAGTGGTCAGCCTTTATTACTATGAAGAGTTAAAACAGGCGGAAATTGCTCGCATATTGCAAGTGAGTGAACAAAGGGTTTCCCAAATTATTTCCAAAGCAATACAAAAAATTAAATTCACTGTTGGAAAATATATGAAGGAGGGATAAACAATGTTAGAAGGATTTTATAGTTCATTATCGGGAATGTTGGTGCATCAACGCAGCCTAAGTGTGCTCTCAAATAACATCGTTAATGTTAAAACACCAGGATTTAAAGAGGAACGTGTGGTAAGTACCACCTTTCACGATGCGCTAATGGCTCGGAAAGAAAAAGGCGTGAATGTTCCTATTGGAAAAGGTGATCCAATTCGATTAATTGAGGATGTTGTGTCTGATTTAGAAGCCAGCTCAC
>JBAQWI010000207.1:0-11027 GCA_049298835.1 Oscillospiraceae bacterium | reverse complement strand
GCCATCAGTGAGGCGTTAAGTTCTGTGCAGGGCTTTTTAGGTGTCATAAAATCAACGGTAGGAGGGTTTGGAATTATAGCAGTAATCGCTGCATTTGTACCTAGTGTAGTTACAGTTTTAATGATGCAACTTTCTCTAGCAATTGCAGGAGGGGTAAGTGATGCGCTCGGCACAGATAAAATAACATCCCTAGTTCATTCTGCACAGTCGGTGTTGTCGCTGATACTGGGCATCACCATAACTTTTGCAGTGTTGCTCATCGTGTCACTTGGAATTATGCTCACAGTAAGTGGGGGAGGATAAAGAAATGGAAGGAATACGACTAATAGGCATCTCAATTTGCATTACAACAGTTGTTACGTCAATTTTTTCGATGCTAACACCAAATACAAAGCTTGATAAGGTGCTAAAGTTTGCAATAAGCTTGTTCTTTTTGACAAGTATAGTTTCTCCTTTTGTGAATAACAAGCTCGATTTTCGCATAGATATATCGGATATCACGCAAACACCTCAAACGAGAGAATTGTCCCAAAGTATTGAAAATCAGTTTGTATCAATTGCAAAGAGTAATATTGAAAATACTGTGGGGAATTTGCTTTTAAGAGAAAATATTTCGTCAAAAAAAATTGAAGTTTTGATTAATATAAATGAGGATAACAGCATATCTATTAACAAACTGATGGTTTACATAAATAAGAGCGATGAAAAACGAAAGCAAGACATAGAGAAGATTGTAAAAGAGGGAGCAGGTTTTGCTCCTCAAGTTGAAATTATATAAAGGAGGTATCAAAACAATGAAATTTAAAATTGATGACAAAAAGCTCAAAATCTTTGTAATAATTGGACTTGTAGGAATTGCGTTAATTTTTCTATCAACGTTTTTTAGCGGAGAAAAAAAGGGCGTATCTATTGAAGAAGTTAAGCTACCAGAGGGAACGCTCACAAATGAACAATATGAGCAAAAGCTTGAAACCGAGGTTGGAGAGCTTATTAACAGCATAGAGGGGGTTGGCAAAGCTAAAATTATGGTAACCCTTTTAAACGGTATCGAATATGTTTATGCCACAGAGGAAAGCTTAAACACGGATAAGACAAATACAGCAGAGCAAACCGTTGCTCAAAGACAGTCCTCAGAGAAAAAAACCATACTAATTGAAGATGATAACGGAAGAAGAAAAGCTCTTTTAAAAACCACACTTGAACCAACGGTAAAAGGAGTAGTAATTGTCTGCGATGGTGGTAATGATATTACTGTACAAGAGCGTGTGACTGAGGCTGTAAAGGCTATCCTTAACATTAGCTCAACTAGGATTTGCGTAACAAAATTATCATAAATATTGGAGGAGAAGATATGAAACCATTAAAAGCAAATTTTATTTTAGGAAAAAAACAGATTATTTTGGCATCCCTTGTGCTAATCTTAGGAGTAGCCGTTTACTTGAATTGGCAGTTTGCAAATTCAAATAATGGTTTAGACCTTACAACTGCACTTGACGAAACACAAAGTGCGCAAGATACACAAAACAAAGTTATAGCTCCAGAAGATGCTGTTGTAGACGAAACAGGTGCAAAAGTTGACGAAAAAGTTGATACCCAAAAAGTCGATGCGAAAAAAGTTGTAAGCCCAGACGCTGCTGTGAAAACGGATGCTGACCCAGTAACTGCAAAAGAAACTACTAAAAAAACTGCAGACGAAACGGCTACCAAAGGCAAGAATTTAGGTGATACACTCCTTGTAAGTTCAAAGAGTATTGCAGATGAAACTTATTTTGCAATGGCAAAATTTGCTCGGACAAAAACAAGAGATCAATCAATAGAAACAATTTCAACTGTCCTCAATGATACAAAACTAACAGAGGATGATAAAAAAGCTGTATCAGCAAAAGCGATGGCAATTACAGATATTATTGAAGCTGAAAGCAGAATTGAAAATCTTATCAAGGCAAAAGGCTTTGAGGAATGTGTTGTCTACATCACTGATAAAAATGCAAATGTAGTGGTTAAGACTGATGGACTAGATCAAGATAAAGCCACTCAAATTAAAAATATCATCGTAAGCGAGGGCAAGATTAAAGGCGAAAATGTATCAATCACAGAGATTAATTAATAAAATTTACAGCTTTATACCTATTGATAACTGCCTCTCGAAGTCATAAAAAATACTTGTTTCTTTTAAATTTTGTGGTATAATAAACATATATTATCAATGAAAAGTAAGCAAGAAAGTATATTGAAAAATGGAGGCACTCAAAATGGATATCAATACTCACAACACTCAAACAAGCCTGAATATTTCGGAAGATGTGATAAAAACAATCGCCAGCGAGGTTATTAAGGAACTTCCGAGTATCTACAGCCTGTCAAACTTGCCGGCTAAATTGAGCCTTTTGACAACTCCAGCAACTGCAAAGCCTGTAAAAATTGCATTTGTTTCAGATTCTGCGCATATTGACCTTGGAATTATCGTTAATATGAACTATAAAATCAAAGATGTCGCTGAACATCTTCAAATTGCAATCAAGGATGCCATTCAAGATATGACAGGTATTACAGTTTCAAAGGTGAATATATATGTAACAAGTGTTCACATAAACAGTGAAAACAAATAGTTTGATTTAAGCTAACCTCCAATTTTGGGGGTTAGCTTTTGACAGTTTAAGGAGCAAAATCCTACCCAAGATGTCGTGCATAGGGTCGAAACTGAAAATAGTTTTATTGCACACAAATTTAATTTACCCCATTTTGTTTCAAACTAATAAAGGAAATTTAAAGGAGAAAACTTATGACAAGGCATCAGATGCGACAATTTGCTTTCATGCTCACTTTTGAGCGTATTTTTAATGACGACGATATCGACTCTATTATTGAGTTGGCAAAAGAATGTGAAACTGTTGAGGTTAACAAACAGGTTTTAGAGCTTTTTAAAGGTGTTGACGAGAAAAAAGAAATCCTTGATTTGGAAATTGAAAAACATCTTAAAAATTGGTCTTTGGCTCGTATTTCAAAGGTATCACTTGCCGTTTTGAGAGTTGCAATGTACGAAATTCTTTATTGTGATGACATCGACATTGATGTTGCAATCAGTGAGGCAGTTAAAATTGCTCAAATTTACACAATGAAAGAGGATGTTTCGTTCGTAAACGGAGTGCTTTCATCTGTATCAAAGGAACGCAAAAAATGAGTCACTACTTAGGCATTGATACAAGCAACTACACAACCTCTGCTAGTGTTTATGACAGCGATAGCGATAGGGTTTACTCCTGTAAAAAGCTGTTACCAGTAGCCGAAAACGCAGTTGGACTTCGCCAAAGTGATGCAGTTTTTTCTCATATAAAACAGCTAGCACAGATAATTGCTGAACTTTTTGAAGGCAATAATTTTGATATTGAGGCAGTTTGTGCCTCGACTAGACCTCGGAGCGTTGAGGGCTCCTATATGCCTGCTTTCTTGGTGGGAGATATGGTTGCATCCTCGGTTGCTTGTGTGAAAAATGCAAAGCGATATTCCTGCTCCCATCAAGAGGGGCATATCGTTGCGGCACTTCACTCTGCTGGTCAAATGGAGCTGTTACACGAGGAGTTTTATGCATTTCACATTTCTGGTGGAACGACCGAATGTCTGCTAGTAAAACCCTGTGGCAATCTGTTTGAGGTGGAACTTGTAGCAAAAACCCTTGACTTAAACGCAGGACAGCTAGTCGATCGTATCGGCGTAATGCTTGGATTATCTTTTCCCTGTGGAAAGGAACTTGATAAATTGTCACTATGTTGTGATGATAAATTTAAGATAAAACCAACATTTAAGGGGCTTGACTGCCATTTGAGTGGAGTTCAAAACCAATGTGAAGATATGAAAATTAAAGCAAAAAGTGACGAATATATCGCAAGATATGTCATTGAATATATAAAAGCAGTCATTGATAAAATGACTCAAAAGATACTTCAAACATACGGCAAAAAGCCGCTTTTGTATGCTGGTGGAGTCATGTCAAACAGCGTTATAAAAGAGTATATCACCAATAAATATGGGGGATTTTTTGCAGAACCCCAATTTTCAACCGACAATGCGTCAGGGGTTGCAATCATAGCAAGCATTTTGGATAGGTGAGGAGTATGAATAGAATATGAGTAAATTATCGGTGCTACCTAATATAGGGAAAATTTTGGAAGAGCAACTTAATGAAGTTGGTATTGAAACAATTGAACAATTAAAAGAAATTGGAAGTAAGCAAGCGTGGTTAAATATTAAAGCAATAGACCATTCCGCTTGTTTTAACAGATTGTGTTCTTTGGAAGGCGCAATACAAGGAATTAGATGGCATTATCTTTGTGATGAAGTCAAAAAAGAATTGAAAGTATTTTATAGCGAATTTTCATAGATTTATATTTATTTAATTTTACAGGGGTTTTCATGAAACAGATACGTTAAAATGGCAGGAAGACTGCTACTATATAAAATTAAAACCTAAATTCATACAAAGGATAATGATATGGAAACACCTTACACCTACACCGTTTCAGCTTTAAATCGCTATATCAAAGATGTTGTTTCAAGCGATATCAATCTGCGTGCAATTACCATAAAGGGCGAAATTTCAAATTTCACCAATCATATAAAAACAGGACATTTTTACTTCACGCTAAAGGATAATACTGCCTCAATTAAGGCGATTATGTTTAAAGGCAATGCTTCAAAGGTGAAGTTTGACGTTAAAAACGGAATGAATGTTGTCATTTGTGGAGGCATTCAAGTGTTCGAGCGTGATGGTGTGTATCAGCTTTATTGTGATACCCTAGAGCCAGATGGAATTGGCGCACTCTACCTTGCTTTTGAGCAATTAAAAGAGAAATTATCAAAACTGCATATGTTTGACGAGGAGCACAAAAAACCAATCCCAACAATGCCAAAAAAAATTGGTATTGTAACCTCAAAAACAGGTGCGGCACTTCAAGATATATTAAACATACTAGACAGAAGATATCCACTTTGTAGTGTTTTACTACTATCCACATTGGTGCAGGGCGAAAATGCCCCAGAATCAATTGTAAATTCAATCAAACAAGCAGAGCTTATTGATGATATCGACCTACTAATTGTAGGACGTGGCGGTGGTTCAATCGAGGATTTGTGGGCGTTTAATGACGAACGTGTGGCGTATGCCATCTATAACTGCAAAATTCCAGTCATTTCTGCTGTAGGGCATGAAATTGACTTCACCATTGCTGACTTTGTAGCGGATTTAAGAGCACCGACCCCCTCTGCGGCAGCAGAACTTGCAGTACCTAATATTACAGCAATTTACGATAAGATTGAACATTTTGAATATCTTATTAATGGTTACACAATGTCAAGGATAAAATCAAGCTATGATAGGCTAAAATCAGATTATGAGAGGCTTAATTCACTCTCACCTATGAACAAAGTCAAAACCACCGAAAATGAACTGAATGCCAAGCTATTAAGACTAAATATAGCAGTTAATACTGCAATTGAAACTAAGTCACAGCGATATGCAAAGGCAGTCGCTACACTACATGCATTAAGCCCCCTAAAGGTGCTGACAAGAGGTTATTCTATCACGTTCGCAGATGAAAAGGTGATAACATCGGTTTCAAATATTGCACTTGGTGACGTGGTTAAGACTGTCCTTAGCGACGGTGAAATAATAAGCAGTATTACAAAAATTAATCAAAAGGTAGGTAAATAGAGATGGCTACAGCAAAATCAAAAGTACAATCAACTGAAAAAAGTTTCGAGGAAGCACTTTTAGAGCTTGAAACTATTGTGTCTAGCATTGAAAAAGGAGAGCTTTCACTTGAGCAATCGATGGAAGTTTATGAAAAAGGAATTAATCTTACTGCAAACTTAAACAATCGACTAAAAACTGCAAAGTTGAAAATAGAGGAGCTAAAAGTTCAGTAATGAAAACTAATTTTTTAATGCAACAAGATGAATATGTTAAACTTGTAAACAAGAAATTATACAACTATGTAAGTCTTGAAAATTCTCCATATGACGTTGTAAAAGAGGCGATGCTCTACTCATTGTCAGCTGGAGGCAAACGTATCAGACCAATCCTTACACTCGAGTTTTGCAAAGCGAATGGAGGCGACATTAAAAAAGCGTTACCTTTTGCTTGTGCAGTGGAAATGATACATTGTTATAGCCTTATTCACGATGACCTTCCTTGTATGGATGATGATGATATGCGCCGAGGCAAACCTTCCTGTCACAAGCAGTTTGGCGAAGCCAATGCGCTACTTGCAGGCGATTCCTTGCTCACATTAAGTTTTCACACAATTGCAAACGCATATCACCTAGATGGCACAGATAGTTTGGCTTGTCTAGAGGCTGTAAAAGCATTATCTGAGTATGCTGGCGTTGAAGGAATGGTCGGTGGACAAGTTATAGATTTGATTAACGAGGGAAAAAAAATAGATGTAAGTACACTATATAAAACTCACAGCCTAAAGACTTCAGCACTTATCTGTTCTGCAATAAAGCTAGGTATGCTCGCTGCAAATGCTTCGGACGAGGTAACAAAAAATGCAGTCTCATATGGCTATGAGCTCGGTATGGCATTTCAAATTATTGATGATATTTTAGATGTGATTGGTGATGAAAAAACACTTGGAAAGCCAATCGGAAGTGATGCAGATAATCAAAAAACAACATTTGTTTCATTATATACATTAGATGGTGCAAAAAAGCTAGCAAACGAGCATACTAAAAGAGCACTCGACTTTTTGGATAGGACAAACCACAGCAAGTTTTTAGCAGAGCTTACAGGCTCATTATTGACTAGAATTAACTGACATGAAAGGAAATCTGACTTTATGACAAGTTTAAGCGAGCTTTTTTCAAACTATGTACTTAATGTTGCAATAATAAGCTGGTTTTCAGCACAGGTTATAAAAACACTACTTTTTTTTATTAAGACAAAGAAGTTTAATTCTGAGAGACTTTTTGGCGCAGGAGGAATGCCTTCTTCGCATTCGGCATCGGTTTGTTCTATGACAATTGCTATTGCAAAAATTGACGGGTTTTCTTCACCAATCTTTGCACTTTCATTCTTATTTGCTGGTATTGTTATGTACGATGCTATGGGCGTTCGACGAGCAGCAGGGCAACACGCTAAAATTATCAATATGATTGTAAGAAAAGAAAAATCAGACATTACAAGTTTTATCCCTAAGAATAAGGATGAGTTAAAAGAATTTCTAGGACATACACCCTTAGAGGTTCTCGGAGGGGCTTTGCTTGGCATAATTATAGCAATGGTAGTGCCAATGAAATAGACCTATTGGAGGAATAATGGAGTATAATTTATTAGATAAAATCAATAATCCTTGTGATTTAAAAAACCTTACAAATAAGCAACTAACTGAGTTGTGTGCTGAAATACGCAGTTTTTTAATCAATACCATCTCAAAAACAGGTGGGCATCTTGCGTCCAATTTAGGCACAGTTGAGCTTACCGTTGCGATGCATAAGGTTTTTGATTGTCCAGAGGATAAGTTTATCTTTGACGTTGGACACCAATGTTATACCCACAAGTTGTTGACAAATAGGAAAGACCGTTTTGAAACATTACGAAAAAAAGGTGGCATATCAGGCTTTCCAAAGCCTAGCGAGAGTGAATATGATAGTTTTATTTCTGGGCACGCATCCACTTCAATTTCAGCCGCATATGGCATAGCCAAAGCGTTTGAATTGCAAAACAAAAAGAACTATGCAGTGGCAATGATTGGCGATGGTGCATTCACTGGTGGCGAGGCATATGAGGCATTGAACAATGCTGGTAGGAGCAAAACTAGGCTAATTGTAATACTAAACCACAATGATATGTCTATTTCAAAAAATGTAGGTGCGTTTGCACGATATCTTTCTACGATTCGCTCAAAACCTAGCTATTTAAAGCTAAAATCTATTGTAGAAAAGATTTTACGTCATATTCCTGTTATTGGAAAGCCGCTCAAACGTTGGCTTGAGGATTCAAAATCAACACTAAAAATGATACTTTATCGCTCCACTTTTTTTGAGGAGCTTGGATATACCTACCTCGGACCTATAGACGGTCACGACATTGAGCAGTTAATTAACGTGTTAACTAGGGCAAAAGAGTCGAATTCACCAGTTTTAATTCAAGTTGAAACGATAAAGGGCAAGGGCTATCCTTTTGCAGAGCAAAACCCTGGGGCATACCATGCACTTGCTGGTTTTGATGTGTTAAATGGTGGAGATAATGTCGTTATGTCGGACTGCTATTCAAACGTAATTGGAACTGAGCTTACGCACTTAGCAGATGAAAATGAGAAAATTTGTGCAATCACTGCCGCAATGAAATATGGAACAGGACTGCACATCTTTTATACGGCGCACAAGGATCGCTTTTTCGATGTAGGAATTGCCGAGGGTCATGCAGTAACCTTTGCAGGAGGACTTGCAAGTCAGGGCTTGCTCCCTGTGTTTTGCGTGTACTCAAGCTTTCTACAGAGGGGATATGACCAAATTATCCACGATCTTGCAATTGACCCAAAGCACGTTGTGCTATGTGTTGATCGTGCTGGAATTGTTGGTGAGGACGGCGAAACTCACCAAGGAATATTTGATGTAGCGTTCCTTTCCCATATACCTGGGATTACAATTTACTCGCCAGAAGGCTATGATGAGGCGAAACTTTGCCTTCAAAAAGCCATTAATCAAGATAATGGAGTAGTCGCTGTACGCTATCCTCGTGGTGGCGATTCAAAGCAGCACAATCTTCCGATATCAACTACAATTAGCTATGTTGATAACGATATGAATATGCTGTTGATTTCCTATGGACGTGTATTTACCAACTGTTTTAAGGCAACAAAAAGCCTTGAAACGCAATCGGTTAAGCTATCTTTGTTAAAGATTACACAGATTGCACCTCTTGATAAAGAGATGCTTGAAATTGCCCTTTCCTACGAGAAAATTTTCTTTGTGGAAGAGGGAATAAAGACTGGTGGAATTGCAGAGCAAGTTTGTGCAACGATAACAGCAATGGGATATAAGGGCAGTTTTAACACAATTGCCATTGAAAATACATTTGTAAAACAGGGCGATGTGCCATCTGTTTTAGCTGATTTACGCCTAGATGCAAAATCAATTGAAAAATATATATTACAGGAGATGTAGACTTGTCAGAAAAAATAAGAATTGACATAGCCTTGTTTGAACAAGGTTATGCCCCGAGTAGAGAAAAAGCAAAAGCACTCATTATGACAGGCAACGTCTTTATCAATAACGAGCGTGTCAGTAAAGCTGGAGATATGATTCCAATAGAGAGCGTCATTGAAGTTAAGGGTGGCGGATTAAAGTATGTAAGCCGTGGTGGACTAAAGCTAGAAAAGGCGATAGAGCTCTATAATCTTAATTTGACAGACTGTGTTTGTATGGATATCGGTGCGTCGACTGGCGGGTTTACCGATTGTATGCTCAAAAATTCTGCAAAAAAGGTGTATGCCGTCGATGTTGGTTATGGCCAACTTGCATGGAGTTTGCGTACCGATGAGCGTGTTGTAAATATGGAGCGCACTAACATTCGATATGTAACCCACGAACAGGTCGTTGAGGAACTTGATTTTGCCTCAATAGATGTATCTTTCATATCACTAACCCTTGTTTTGCCTGTGTTAAAATCACTGCTCAAGCAGAGTGGTGAGGCACTTTGCCTTGTAAAGCCACAGTTTGAGGCTGGCAGAGGTAAGGTCGGAAAAAAAGGCGTAGTGCGTGAACTTTCAATTCATATTGAAGTGTTGAAAAAGATATATGACTTTCTAATTGGGCAGGGATTTTCAGTAAATGGGGCGACATTTTCCCCAATAAAAGGCCCACAAGGAAACATTGAATATCTTTACTATATCAAAAATGAAGAAAACAAAAGTGCAATTACATTTGAAGACATAGAAAATATGGCTCAAAATTCCCATGCGGAACTAAACCAATAGGTAGGTGATAATTCGATGAAAGCGATGGTAATTCCAAACTTAGATAAGGTAAATGCAAAAGAATGTACAAAAAAAGTGATTGTGGAGTTGAACTCCCTTTCCATCGATGTTTTGATTAGTGACCGTCATAGTGAGGAACTAAGTGGTATAAAAGCTTGCTTTGTGGAGTTTTTTGATGGAATTAAATCCTGTGACGTTGTAATTGCAATTGGTGGTGATGGAACAATTATCCACGCTGCAAAACACGCAGTTGAGGTGGATAAACCACTTTTGGGTATCAATGTCGGTAGGCTTGGCTTTATGGCTGGAATTGAAATGAGTGAGCTTTCACAACTTTTAGGGCTAAAAAACGGAAGTTATTCCATTGAAGAACGTATGTTGCTTGAGTGTGTTCATATCACGAAAAATGATGAAAATACCTATCTTGCACTCAACGATGTGGTGGTTTCAAACGGTGCATTGTCAAGAATAATCGAACTTGACATATCCTGTGGTGATAGGCAAATTATCACCCATAGAGCCGATGGAATTATCCTGTCAACACCAACAGGTTCAACAGCCTACGCACTTTCAGCGGGAGGACCTGTGATTGAACCATCGATGAACTGCATATCGCTCACACCGATTTGCCCTCATTCTCTGCTTAGTCGAACTGTTATATTCAAAGAGAACAGCCAAATAACTGTTAGAGGCTCAGCGCTAAACCTACACCCAATTTATATAACGGTTGACGGTGAAGATGGGGCAAAGCTCGAAGAACAGGACTCTATCCTCGTTCGTCGTAGCGAGAAAACTGTAAAATTAATAACCTTAAATGACAAATCATTTTATGAGGTTTTAAGCAATAAATTTCTCCTAAATAAGAATTAAATTCACATTAAAATATAAGGAATATCTATAAAACACCTAACGCCAACATAGGAGGAAAATAATGAAAACAAAGCGACATGAGAAGATACTTGAAATCATTGAACAAGATGACGTTTGCACCCAAGAAATATTACAGGAAAGACTAAAACAAGCTGGTTTTGACGTAACACAAGCTACGGT
>JBAQWI010000206.1:0-1659 GCA_049298835.1 Oscillospiraceae bacterium | reverse complement strand
CGACTGGACCCTCCGCACCCATAGTTCCGGCGCCCTTGATTACAGTAATTATCCGGAGGAGACTTCAAATTGAAGTAATAATTAACAGGTATCGAGGAGTTTATAAATTTCTAAAAATAAGCTTCACTGCAAGTAGTTATTATCAAGAGGAGACTTCAAATTGAAGTAATTAACATGTATGGAGGAAATTATTAAAAAAATAATAAAAAGAATAAGAAAAAGCAGATTGATAAATAATTATTTTGAGAAAAAATTGGAAAAAAACCACCCGTTGCCATTCCCGCGTTCCCGCATTCCCGCTTTTTACCCACATCCAAATTCGGAAAATAAATTGAGAATTTACCGCGGATTCCGTTTGTATGCCTGCAACAAATTTACCAAAAAGATGATTTAATAAAAATTACTAAAGTATCAACAAACTACATCTAAAACTGTATTAAAATCATTAACAGTCTGATTCGAGTTCGGTATTGATTTAATTAATTTATTATTATTAATTAATTATTATTTTATTTATCAATATTTCGCTAACAACGTCATATTCTACGGTGGGCCCAGAAGGGACACAGACAAATTAAAATTGTTATTAAAGCTTTTGATATCTCGTTCAAACGATTTATATATCGTTTAAACGATGTTAGCTATCTTGTTTAAACGGCATAGATAACTCGTTACAACGACTTATATACAGTAAACATAATTTTAAGTATGGTATCCCATAACAGATACTCTGAACTGAAACATGTTTGGTTTAGTGTTTCACGATAATAATAATAATAAAAATAACATTTTAAGCATCGTGTCTAACACTATGTATTCTCGATGGTTCTTAACTTTTACTAACAGAATTGTTGATGTATGGAATGGTTTGCCTGAGGAAGTGGTTTCTGCTAACAACGTTAACATATTTAAGAATAGACTTGATAAATTCTGGATAAATCAAGAACTTTTATATAACTGGAAATCCAACATCGCCGGAACCGGGAGTCGAAGTGAGGTCAGCAATGAAGTTAAAAAATCTCCTACCCTGATTTTAATAGGTGCGTAGTACTCTTCGTTCCTCGAAGAGAATAATTAAATTCATCAGTATTGTATGTTAAACGTGTCAGAGCCACACCACATATTGTAAAAATAAAATAATCGTGAATTTGGTCAGTAATAGACACGTAGAGATATTTTTAAATCTGCTTACTCACGTTTATGACGCGTCTAGGAAAAATAATTAGGTCATTTTACGTCATACAGCAAAACCGTTGCCTTATCAACAGTGTAAACTATAAACACATGCCGGTTCGTCAAAATCGGTCTTTTATTAATGTAAATGTTATTTGTTTTGTGTCAATCATACTTGTTCAATAGAAAATGTCTTCCTTAGCGTCATAGAAATACAATATTGTCAAGCTCACAAAGTAGACAATAGACACTTCTATTTTCTCGTGACCTAGTTTAAATTGCGAGATTCTCATGATTGAAATAAATTGATCTGATTGGCTGGATCAGACCAAGAATTCTAGTCTGAGTCACTCCGACCCTTGCTGGGCGCAGTTGATTTCAAAAATAAATATTTTACCTAGTATTCGACATGGTCTCTAGAGCCGGTCTATTGCTAAGCATTTTGAAACATTTCGGACAAAAAGTCACCAACAGGTATTACAAAAA
>JBAQWI010000205.1:0-2207 GCA_049298835.1 Oscillospiraceae bacterium | reverse complement strand
TCCTGACACAGTATTGCCAACAAATAAGTAATTTATGAAAGTTACGCCACAAAGACGTAATTCAACTACGCTTTTAAACAACAGAGCTGATGAAAAAGATAATGACTTTCTTTTGGTCAGCTGGTTATCGATGTAATTGGTCAATGGCGCGCGCCTCGCGCGCTGTCTTTTTTTTTTTTCTAAACATAGTTTATTTAGACACATGCAACACAGCCCGGGGGCCACAAGGCCGCACGTGCAAATAAATTAATATTAAACTAAACAGAGTATACAAATAAACAAAACATTGTGCTAATAATAACAGAAAGCCATTTAACATTCATAAACGGCAATAAAAGAAAAATTAAAGTGTTAATGTCAAAAATCTGTTAGTTTTTTTTATAAACTGCATTGATAAGAACAGAATACGTTTATTATCTTCATAAGTAAGATCATCAGATCCTCCAATCAAAATTTTAACAAGATCACGATTCTTCATAGTATGCACATGCAGCACATTGGGTAATATCACTTTTATTTCAGACAAAAACAATATATGGCAATCATTTAATGAGGGACACTCCAGAAAAAAATGTAAAGTTGATTCTATTGCATCGAAACATAAAGGACAAAACGGGTTATCACTAAGGTTAAACTTAAATAAATGACCATTCAGATTGCTTAGACCTAATCGAATTTGAGTTAATGTTTTTGCATAATACCCATGAAAAGAGTTAAACAAGTCGGACTGGTTTTCCTTTTTATTTATCATCGTTAAAGCACGTTTAAAAGGCAGAATAGAAGTATGACTGGTTTTTATATTTATTGGGAGCTCGTTCCAGTGTTTAATGACTGAAGGGAAGAAGGAATTTCTATATTTATTTTTTTTACACAAGGGAATTGATAGGCGCTTAACGTTTATAGATCTAAGATTGTGGGTACTATTGATTGGTTGTGTTACAGTGAAAGCGTCATAAAGATATTTGGGAGTCAATCCGTTCAGAATTTTAAATAACAAAATTAATTTAGCTGTTTTTCTTCTGTCAAATAATTTATGCCATCCAACCTCTAAAAGCAGTTGGTCTGTATCACTTCTAGAAAAAGCACCTGTGCAAGTGAGAGCAGCTCTTCTCTGAAGTTTTTCAATTTTCATAACATCAGCAGAACTTAGGTTGTCATAACAGACTGAACCATATTCAATGGCAGGTCGAATCCACAAACAATATAATTTAACAAGAACAGATCGATTTAAACTGTTTTTAAGCTTGTACAATATTCCAAGCTTTTTACATGTTTTCAAACAAATATAGTTCACATGGTCACTCCAAGTGAAGTGGCAGTTAAAAACAAGACCTAAATGTTTATGCAGAAAAACACGAGACAGAAGTTCTCCGTTTAATCTTAGATCTAAATTCACATCAACTGGAGTATTGTTTGTGATCAACATATAAACCGATTTAGATACATTAAAAGGTATTAGCCAATTGTCTGACCAGGTAGATAAACATAGTAAATCAGAATTTAAAACAACTTCATTTTTCGACCAGGAGTCGGCTATATTAACAAGCGAGATGTCATCAGCAAATAAGAACATTTCACTGTTTATATTATCTATAATATCATCAATGTAAATGAGAAAAAGTAAACTGCTTAGAATGGAACCTTGTGGTACTCCAGTAAGTAAAAATAAAAAATCCGAGTGCTTTCCATTCAATACAACTCTTTGAGTTCGTCCCGAGAGATATGATTTAAACCAACGCAAAAGTTTACCTCTAATTCCTAATTTTTCTAATTTGAAAAGTAAACCATCGTGCCAGACACGATCAAAGGCCCTGGATAACTCTAAGAATACTGATGTTATTTTTTTGCCATCATCATGGCCTTTGTAAATTAAATTGGAAAGGTTTATCAATTGATTTATTGTGGAATATTTTTTTTTAAACCGGAATTTCTGGGTGTGAGAAGATTATTAAGTTGACAAAATTCATATAGTTTATTGTAAATTAGTCTTTCCAAGACTTTGGAGCTAGGACTTAGGAGCGATATGGGTCTATAGTTGGAGCAAGTTTGGGGATCATCTTTTTTTAAAATAGGACAGACGTCTGCTTTTTTCCAAGCAGTGGGAAATTCAGAGGTTGCTAAACTGTTATTGAAGAGAATATTTGTCTAAGGCTGCCCTGGTACGTGCAACAGCCATGCATGTGGCCGAGGAATTCTCACCACTCCTT
>JBAQWI010000204.1:0-1903 GCA_049298835.1 Oscillospiraceae bacterium | reverse complement strand
GTAATAATACCATCCCGTCATTTAATTTAACCGGTTTATTATTAACGTAGAATTAGTGATAGGATAAAGATTTCTGCCATTGTAGCTACACCTAATACTAAAGTCATCATTGTTTGTGTCTTGTAGCCCTGTTGTGGCTCCATTTCACCGAAGTTTGTAACAACCCAGAAGTAGGAATCGTTTGCGTGTGAAACTGTCATTGCACCAGCGCCGATTGCCATTACTGTCAAAGCAGCCATGATAGGTGAAGATAGACCTAGAAGTCCCATTAGAGGAGCAAGGATACCAGCAGTTGTTGTAATTGCAACAGTTGATGAACCCTGTGCTGTCTTTAGGATTGCAGAAAGGATGAATGGGAAGAAAATTCCGATTGCTTGTAGTATAGCAGCGTTCTCTGTAATAAATCCAACCATACCAGAAACGGAGATAACCTTACCCAAAACGCCACCAGCAGCTGTTACAAATAGGATTGGACCAACTACTTTTAAAGTTTCATTTGTAATGTCATAGAAGTCGCCCATTCTCTTTGAGTTTGCCAAAAGAATTACACCAAAGATAGTGCCAACAGCCAAAGCTATGATTGGAGTACCCAAGAATACAGTAATTTCAGCAAATAGACCTGTCATTTTTGCCATTGAAACAACTGATGAGAATCCCATTAATAAGATAGGAACAACAATTGGAGCCAAAGCCATTAATCCGTTTGGAAGTTTGCCATATTCAGCAACAAGCTCTTCATATGTTTTGAATGTTTCCCCATTATCAGCCTCATCCTTAGACTTCACTTTTTTACCAATATACTTAGCAAAAAGCAAACCAGCGATTAGAGGGAATATTGAACAAAGTGCACCCATTCCGATAACCAATAGCAGGTTGTTGCCAATACCCAATGTATTTGCAGCAGCGATTGGCCCTGGAGTTGGTGGAATAAGTACGTGTGAAATGTACAAACCAGCAGACAACGCTACAGTCATAGCTACACTTGAAGTGCGTGTGCGTTGTACTAGTGCTTTACGAATTGGGTTTAGAATAACAAATCCACTATCGCAAAAAACTGGAATTGATACGACCCAACCCATTAATAGGATTGCAAGTTCTGGACGTTTTTTGCCAACTAGTTTGATAACCATGTCTGCAAGTTTGAAAGCTGCACCAGTTTTCTCAAGGATTGTTCCAATAAGAGCGCCCAAGATAATTACGATACCAATGCTTGTGAATGTCCCACTAAAGCCTGCGCCGATTACGTTTGCCAAGCCTAGTGTAACTTTGCCGTCAGCATCTGTTACATTAGCAAGAGGAATTCCTGCTACCAAGCCAAGTAGAACAGATATTCCCATAATTGATAAAAATGGATGTATTTTCAGTTTGGAAATTGCTAGTATCATTGCAATAATTGCGATGACAAATGCGATTATTAATCCTATACCTTGCATAAAAAGAAGCATAATGTCTACTCATATCGCTTGCGAACCGATACGAATAAATAACATCAATGCTCGCCCACCACCTTTCGTTTTAACAATTTTCATCTTTGTCATTTGATATTATTATTATAATATCTTTTGAAAAAATACTATATGTTACAAACGATAATTAATAGACACGTTTCTTGTCATAGGTAACGTTCCTAAATAAAAAACGTTTATATAATTTAGTACTTATCACCAAAAGTTATTATGTTTTCTCGTATATCCCTGTAAAAATATATAGCATTATAATAAAGTGATGAATAGTGAATGGATCGAGGATCGTATCCAGTTTGCTCATATAGCTTCTTCAGTTTATATTGAAGTGTATTTTTGTGGACAAAAAGCTTCTGTGCGGTTGCAGCAATAGAGCCCTCTTCCTTATAGTAGGTTTCGAGTATGACAATCCATTGGGAAATTTCTTTTGCAGAATATCC
>JBAQWI010000203.1:0-2633 GCA_049298835.1 Oscillospiraceae bacterium | reverse complement strand
TATTCAGTTTTTGCATTCTGCTCTGGCTGGGCTTTTTTTCTTCGTCTGCTCTTGCTGCTGAATCGGATTTTTATTTTAAAAATATTCAACTGAATGAATTAACAAAATTTAGTTATGAAAATATCCTTAAGCGTGATTATGCGTTAGGTGATGAATTTATTAATGATAAGAGTTTTGTTTCTATCAAGTTAAGCAAAAAAGAACCACAAATTTATGAAGCAATTTTGAATGATCTTATTTCTGAGCGCGGTTATAACATTGTTAAATCAAACGGTGTCACCAAGATATTAAAGGCTGTTCATAATGTTAATTTTGTCAATAATACTGATTCACCTTCTCAAGAAACACTTTTAAAAAATGAAAAATTAATTGCTGATAAATCAATTAATGAAGAGTTAAATACCACTCAAATTGTTGAACCTTTAGAGAAACCTAGCACTTTTTTCTATAAGTTTAAAAACCGTGATATTGCATACTTTAAATCATTAATTAATGCATCAATTGATCAAAAAAATTATAGCTTTCAATCCTTCGATAATGACATTGATTCATTCAGTTTTAGAGGTTCTACTGAACAAATAATTGAGCTTCAATCTCTATTATCAAAAATTGATTTACCAGAAAATCAAGTACAAATTGACGCCATGATGTATGAAGTAAATAAAGTTCAAAAGAATGAAACGGCTTTTTCTATCGCTATTAATTTATTGTCAAATGCTCTGTCTCTAAAGCTTCCAGCTTTGGCATTAAATAATGTCATTAATCTTCAATCAAAAAATATTAATGCTGTTTTTTCCGCTTTGAATTCTGATTCACGTTTCAATATTGTTTCAAGCCCATCAATATTTGTGAAAGACCGTAATCAAGGCTCAATAAATGTTGGTCAACGCATCCCTGTTTTAGGTAAGATTTTTTTTGATCAGCAAGGTAATCGTCAGCAATCAATTGAATATGTTCAAACTGGTGTTTCTTTAAATATTAAGCCACGAATTACCGCTCAAAATATTGAGCTTACTCTTGCGCATCAGATTAGTACTGCTGTCTTGAATGATACTGGTTTGAACAATGTACCTAAGTTTTTAAATCGTGAGTTTAACACTGTGATCAATTCAAAAGATGACGATTTAATTCTGATTGGTGGCCTTACTGAAAAGCGTATAAGTGATTCATCCAGCCATATACCATTTTTACCTTTTCTTAAAAATTCAAAATCTAATGATGCCAATGAATCTGAAATGTTGCTACTTTTGAATGTTAAACGTATTTAAAAATTAAGGTCTGGGTATCCCTTAATCGTTAGTTAATTGCCCATTTTTTTAATAAATTTAAGGAGTTTTTTTATGTATAAAAATACACACAATTGGGTGAAAGCCCAAGCCAAAAAAGCAGCTAATCAAGCTGCTGCTTTAGGTACTACAGTTACTCTTGTCGCAACTCAAGCAAAAGCAGCTTTACCAGATGGCGCCGAAGAAGCTTTTACTACTTTAGAAACTGATATTGGTTCTGCTGCTGGTTTAGTAATTCCAATTGTTTTAGTTGTCGTTGGTATTGCCATCATGATTTCTGTTTTCAAAAAGCACTAAAACCATGCTTTTGTACAAGTCACAATGTTTCACCACTTTAGATCAAGCTTATGTTGCAATGGCTTCTGATTGCAATCTTCTTGATTCAAACGGTAATGTTGTGACTTGTACTCCTTCAGAGACAGGTATTTTGATCACTAAATTTGATGGTACCAATACTTCATCTTTTACCGTTACACCTTCATTTTCTGATTGTATTATTGATTCTGATCAATTATCTGATTTATTTGGCATTGGTTTTATGAGTATATTTGCTGCTCTTTCTGTCATGTATTTAAAACGAACAATCAAATTTTAATTATGCCAATTGACTATTATTATTTGTTTTTTCTTGGCTTATTTCTGCTTTGTTCATATCTTGCTTTTAAATGATCAATATGCACAAAATAATTTCTGGTCTTATTCTATTTATTTGTTTAATTTCATTTAATCAAATAAGTTTTGCTACATTTACTAAACCATCGAAGGGTTATAAAGTTGGAACTGAATGTTGGCCTATTGCACCTGATGGTCAAAATCAATCTTTTTGTGGTGCTTCACGTCCAAAGTATAAATCTGTTTCAACTGGTGAGTTTTGCTGTTATGCCAACGGAACAAATTGCAAAAATATGGCTAATTCTTATGCTTCTTGTACCGTTACAGAAGTCAAAAATGCTACTTGTACGGGAAATTCTTGTACTTGCAATTCTGGTTATCATGACGACCCAAATTCTGGTAATCCTCAATTATGTGTTGAAGATTCCACGCCTTGCTCGAAGCCTGCTCAATCATTTGGTAATGTAAATCGTTCTTGTAATTGCGGTCCCGGTTCCGGTTTGAATAGTTCAGATCAATGCTCTGACTGTGCATCAGAAACTGACCAGCGACCCGCTAATACATATCAAGTAACTACGCCTGATGGTTGTCAATCTGGCGGTGGTTGTGTTTATTCTGGTGAAAGCATTTGCAATACGTCTCAATGTAATATCTATGGCGGTTCTCGTACTGGCGATTCTTGCAATGTAGAAGGTGATGGTTCTTATACAATCGTACCTTCTGGTGGCTCTGGTG
>JBAQWI010000202.1:0-9432 GCA_049298835.1 Oscillospiraceae bacterium | reverse complement strand
GAGAAAATGATAAGCAATGTTGTGTGTACTACAACTTTGATGCAGGGTGTCAATATGCCAGCACAAAATGTTATTGTGCGAAACCCCCATTTATATATAATAAAGTCGAACAATTCAGCAGAGTTGTCTTCATATGAGATGGCAAACTTACGTGGGCGGGCTGGACGGCTACTAAAAGATTTTGTAGGTCGCACATTTGTGCTAGATGAGAGTGGCTTTGAGGGGCTCGAAGAATACGACCAGATGGACTTGTTTGAAGATACTACCTTAGAAATACCTGCTGGATACGGCGAAAAGTATGAAGAGTTCAAAGAATCCATCCATGATGCGATAGAGAATAATAGATTTGTTGATGTTGATATGCAAAAGTACGGTTATTTGGTATCGTATATCCGTCAAACTATATTACGGTACGGCGAATCCGCAAAAGAAAAGATGAACCAAGTAGGTATTTCTCTTACGAAGAAACAAGTTGCCGCTATTATATATAAATTAGATGCACTTAATGTTCCCAAGAATGTCTGCTATAAGAATCGTTATTGGGACCCTTTGGTTTTAAATACGATTTATAATGAACTAAGTATCAGAAACTTGCCGAACATCCCGACAGAAAGAGGGGCGAGAGCAAGGCTTAATGATATGCTAAAGTTCTTGCGTGACAACGGATCGACAAATTCTATGTACATTCGTTATATTCCTGAATTACATCGTGATGGTCGTGGCAGGTCTGCTCTATGCCATGCTTGCATGGATTGGTCATGCGAAAAACCCTTATCAGAAATCCTCAGCGGTGACAGATATATGGGTGATGATGCAACAGAAAAAATCGATGATATGATAGACCTATTACAGAAGTATGTATCGTTTAATGTACCGCTCTTATTGAAGCCTATATTCGATATGTTTAATCCGAAAAGTGTTTTCCTTCTTTGTATGCAAACCGGGGCATATAAACCGTTTACTAGAAGAATGATTGAGATTGGAATACCCAGAGAAACTGCAATTTTTCTAAATTCTCATTTGTTCGGTAAAAGAAAAATAGATATACAAGATGCTACTGAAATTGAAGACGAAATCAGGAAAGTAATATCTGAAAACTACAATAGCCTACCGTATTGGATAAAAGTACAATTAAATTTTATGGTTTAGCATAAGATTTTCCATTCAACACGCCGGTCAGTTCTAATTAACTAGGAATTGTACCTAACCTTCATTATCCATATACTCCAACCAATCTTACGGAAGTTGGAACTTCTCATTATGTTTATTTGGTAACTGCCCGTTAGGCTAACAATCGGAAGTTGGCAATGTACGTGTTATAGCAATTAGGGGAAGTTTAACTGATGGTATTTACGGAGGATTACAAATGAATGATAGGAATAAAAGTGAGATCAACTACCTTGAAAGCAAATTATCAGAAGTAAGCTACAATCCAAATCGTTTTAAGCTAATGATTGGCGAGGACAAATTTTTGTTTGGTGTGATTTCTGCAAACCATAGTGAAGCACCCTTCGGAAAGTTAATGCAGTATAAAACGATATATGATACCTTGAGAGATTTGGATTGGAAGATTAAGTTATCATTTGATGAATCCATCAAGTATGCATACTCTGAACCTGTACAGAAGGATTTTAGTCTGCTTAAAGAAGAGTCAGATGAGGAACGGCTTGCTTTTTACTATATTGAAAACGCTTTGTTCAGAACCTCTAGCCTATGGGATATGTTAGCACAGCTATACAGACTTTTATATAATATTGAAATTCCAAAGGAAAAAGTATATTACAAAAAGATATTTAATCCCTCATTAGATAATAGTGATAATTTCAAAGTAAATGCGACCGAAATTTATAACTACATAAATCAAGATGATGATACCGACTGTGAGGGAGAATGGAAAGGCAATCATACTTTTTCCAATAATCTTCGAAATAAAATGACGCATAGAAATTCTCCGAATGTTGCTGTGATGAGCGACTATGATATGAATTTGAAACACCATCCTGCGTTTCAAATCAAAAGAATAATCGAGGATTATGTTGTTGTTTCTCAATATATTAATGAGGTTTTGAATGAGATAGAAAATGAAATTATGGCGTCGTTTGAAAAAGAAGAAACAGTATCACGCAAAACACGTTAATAATTATTTTCTTTAAAAATACTCATAATGGTGGTAATGAAAAATGAAAATCAACTTTAAATCAATTGTGGATACTCATAAGCTGCCGGAAAGTTCACTCCTTTCACCTCTTTTTGAGGCTATTATTAATTCAATCCAAAGTATTGAAGAGGCAAATATTAGTGACGGACAGATTATTATAAATGTGATTCGAGAGTCTTCGCTGCTCCCTAAAGATAATTGGGAAAGGAGTTGAAAGTATGATTAATTTGCTAGTTTGCTACGATACAAACAGCTGGGAATCAAATAGTGCATTCATGGATCGCGATCGCTGTTTGACAGAGTATATAATGCCTGAATTAAAATCGCGCTTTGCCGCTCTTAATGAATCAGAAATAGACCAACTAAAATCGATTCCATGTATATTTGCTTATGAGCAAGGCCATAGGAAAGATGTATATATTGGTTATATTATAGATATTTCTGTTAGGCAATCGAATGTTAAGATTGATTATCAGATGACCGGTGAAACAATACGATATGATAATTTTGTCAACCTTACTCGACAACTCGACATCGGAGCATGGGAATTGAATAGGACACACTGGACAATAAAGAATGTCGATTTGGAAGAGATACGTCCTTATTTTAGCAGCAATATGGCACATAAACCTACGGTTTTTATCTCGTATAGTTGGACACCGATAGAAAATCAAAAATACGTTTTTGACTTAGTATCAAAACTTACTTGCGATGGAATCACAGTTATTTATGATAAGAACGATTTACTTCCGGGACAAGATAAAAACTACTTTATGGAAAATGCCTTAACAACGAATGAGATAGACAATGTATTGGTGATTTGTAATGAGGATTACGCAGCAAAGGCGGATGAACGACGCGGCGGTGTTGGTTATGAATCGGAGATTATTCTAACGCAACTTCAATCGCAACCATTGCAAAGAAAAGTAATTCCCGTTGTGATAGAAACCAACGAAAAGGGTGAAGCTTATCTTCCAACTTTTCTAAAGTCAAGATTATATATAGATTTAACACAAGAGAGCGGCTATGATGATTTGCTTTCTTCAATAAACAAAGTAAATATATGAACTTATGTTAGTTGATAAGGGATAAGCAACTAAAAAGAAGCCATCCCATTATGTTTATTATCCGAGAAAATTAATTGCATATATGGCTAATACTTAGAAGTTCGGAGAAGTGGTAAGTTTGATTATAAAGGAGTGGTAGTAATAATGGCGGCTTATAAGAAGTATGTTAAGGATGTTATATTTTGCGGTAATAAATATAAAGGAATCCGTTATTTGCTTGATATTGAATTTGAAGATGGCGATGAGAACAAGACGGCATTGGTTATTATGCAAAATCCAAGTAAGGCAGATGAAAAAGATTCAGACACTACTATTACAGCAGTTCTAAATCGATTACATAAGTTCAGATATTCTAGGGTTTACTTATCGAATTTGATACCTTTTTATGGTACGGATTCAGCAACAATAAAAGAGTTAGTAATTAACCCTTGCTTAAATAATGTGTATATAAAAAATGATGATATTATATCCACAATTGTAAATAAAGTTACAAAAATATTTGTTGCTTGGGGAGATAAAAATACTTTTAGTGAGGATTTATATAATAACCGAATTGCTTGCATTCATAAATTGCTTCAAGACGAAAAAGTATATTGTTCTGGACTAACTAATCATAATAATCCACTACACCCTTCGCGAGGAGGATGGCCAAAGGATCTCGAGGAAAGTAGCTTTGTCTTATACCAAATGGCCTGAGTAAAAGTACATAAATACTTCGCATTATCCATATTTAGAACTGCCAATTAGGCTAATAATAGGAAGCTCAAAAGCCTAATATCGTGCTCGATTTTGGAGGTGTGTCTATGCTAAAGAAGAATACTCGTCTTGCAACTGCTTTTGAGGAATACATCATTCATTGTCAGATTGGACAAGGTGGAAACGGGACAGTTTTTGAAGCAACGGATTCGTCAAGAAATGCTGTTGCCATAAAAGCTATTGACCGTGATGCTACGACTAAGGACAAACTCAAACGCTTTAAAAACGAGATAGGTTTTTGTCAAAATAATACACACCCCAATATCATTGAGGTGTTAGACTATGGTACTTATTTAACCGATAATCAAAACATAATTTTCTATGTGATGCCTTTCTTTAACAACACTCTAAGAGCAAAGATGAAGGAGGGAATTAAAAAGAATAATATCTTCCCTATTTTTATGCAGCTGTTAGATGGAATAGGATTTGCCCATAGTAAAGGCGTATGGCATCGTGACATCAAGCCCGAAAACATTTTAATAGATGCTCAAACAAATCGAGTGGCCATAGCGGATTTCGGTATTGCTCATTTCAGCCAGGATATGATTGTGACTTCAATAGAAACAAAGGCAACCGACAAACTTGCAAACTTTGTCTATGCTGCACCGGAACAACGAGAAAGAAACGGCGTAGTGGACGGTCATTGCGATATATTCTCATTGGGACTAATACTAAATGAGATGTTTACAGGGACAGTCATTGCCGGTACCAATTATAAAACCGTGTCCGATGTTGACAGAAACTATGGCTTTGTAGATACAATTATTGAAATGATGACTGCCCAATCCCGACTGAATAGGCCTTATCCCGCACAGAATGTAGCTTATCAGTTAAAAGCACTTATTAAAGAAAAACAAATCCATACGGAGCTTGAGCAACTTGTCAACACAACAATTCAGAACGAAGAGGCTTTTGATTATCCATGTCCGCAGATCATAGATATTGAATACAAAGACGGTATTTTGCAACTATATCTGAATAAAGTTACGCCCCCGCTTTGGAATCAAATATTAACTTCTGGTGGATACTCGCATTCGAGTATTGTGGGATATGATGCTGAACGATTTGTTTGCAGTAATTATGGAAATAATACGGTATTTAAAATACCTGTTCGCACGGAAAGTTCTGACATAATAGAGAGCATAGTTCGTAATTTTAAGGCATGGTTGCCTGTCACGACAAGTATGTATGTATCACAAGTCATCAATAGCAGAAGACAAGAGCGGATAAAAAAAGAGCAAGAAATGCTGCGGTTAACAAAACAAAAGGAAGCAGAGAAAAACATTGCAAGTAAGCTTAAAGCTTTTTTATAGTAGGCACACTGTATTCGGTATTGGCAATTTGGTAATAGACACTGCAAGAAGTGTCTATTACAATCAAAAAAAGTATGAGGGAGCAACTAAGCTTCGCATTATCCATATAATCTGGTTTTTGAATAAGGGGCACTTGTAATCATCCCTATTCTTTCTACGCCTTACTGATATTAAGATAATGTTTTAAGCGCTGGAGGTTTTTTATATGGGTTACTTTGGCAGACAGCAATCTGGCGGCAGCATTGAGAGGAAAGGGCTGGCCTATCAAGACTGTGTTGCGGTAATTTATTTGTTTCGCAATCTGAGCAATTCTCAATTTACCTCAATTAGCTTTGAGACATTGGATGATTTTGTCATCCATTATGCGCAGGACCAACCTGATCTACACGTCCAAGTCAAGATTAATCAGCTGGACGTCAACCGAATCCGTAGCTTACTGAATACTACTCCTGAGAAGGGGGGGATGGTTCAGTGCTATGTGGGGTCCTCGATGAACGATGATTTGCGTAACCTTAGGGACAAACTACAGCAGCTTAGCGATATTGGTGACGAAAGTGAGAGAGTCCTAGCTGAGCTGGAGCTAGAAGAAATATGTGCAAAAAAGAAACTAGAGTTTGTGCAGCTAAAAAAGGTAAAACTCGATACGATCGGCGAACAGGACGCCGCCAAATTGGCTTGGGCAGAAGTGCTGGAATGGGCTGAAAAGCACAAGCTGTTTGTGGATGCAAAGAGAATTCTAAGTGAGTTGATCGAGTGCATACATCTCGACTTGAGTGTTAGGCGGCGAGGATTGAGCCGAGGTGAACTGATAGAAATTATCAACCGCAACCGCACCAGAAAGATTGTAAGCGGGATCGATAATGTACCGATCTCACTGCTTAAACAACGCTTTTTACAAGACATTGAGGCCGATATGCTCATTCATATACGTGATTTTTCTGAGCTACAGGTGATCAAGCTACTTGTCGAGAGGAACCAACTGCCGGAATACAAAAATAGCATTGAGATTCTGTACTTGCAGAATCCGTCCTACCTAAAACTGCAGCTCTGGTCTCTGCTATTTCTGGAGGAATTTAAGGAGATTGAGCGACTCTGTAGCGAGCATCCATCTGACGGGAATAGCTCTCTATTAATTCTTGCTCTGGCGCATTTCGCTAACGAGAAATACAATGAGGCGCTGTCGATCCTGGAACGGCATCCGGAAAAGGCTCTGCTCTTTGAAGAATCTATGGTTGCCGGAATGTGCTATGCTAACCTTGGTGATAAAAAGCATGCGCAGGCAAGGTTTGAACATTGCGTGGAACTGCAGCCACACAGCGCTTTGCCTTGCCTAATGAAGGCTAATTTACATCCCTATAGTGAGACGGCCCTTGATATGGTAGAACGAGCAATCTGTTTAGAGCCTGAATGTGCAGAGGCTTATCAGCAAAAGGGAAAGCTTTGTCGATACTTTGGCGAAAACGCGTGGGCGGTGAGCGCTTATGAGAGATATATGGAATTGTCAAAGGAATATGGGAGCTTGTTTGTGTTACAAGAGTTAGCGTTTGCTTGCTACAATGCTACAGGTGCAACCCACGAGAAATATCCACTATATTTCGCCCGCTGGTTGAGCGAATTAATTAGCCAGGGGAAGATTATCAAGAAAGACGGAGAAAAGCTCACAATAAGCATTGTAGATATAGGATACAAATCAACCAATTTTGCTGTGTTGAACCTTGATAAAGATGGTGCTGCTGTTTTCCAGATTAATGAGGTCGACCGCTTAGAGATACCTACCAACCGGTCCTTTTGGGGAGCAGTTGGTTTAAGTTGTCCGCTCAACAATTTTAATTTAATGGTCATTAATTATCTGAACCTTCAACCTATAAGCGATACCTGTATACATCTATCTTTGGAGGATAGAATAGGGCTTCTCAGCGAGGCAGATTTGCAAAGGATTAAGGAAAAGGCGGCGGTTCCCACACTCTTTCGTATCACGGAGAGCAATGAGGACTACCAATACCTAAAGCAGTCGTTGTTTGCCCAGAATGTATTACATATAAACCATGACTGGGAGTATTATGTTGATGAGTGTGATATTGATGTATCTCTTCATATAAATATGCATACGCTGAATGCCAAGGTGCGTGTTGGTAAATACACCATGGATATATTTGTACCCAACGCGGGGGTGGGACTCCAGTCTTTTCAACGCAAAATTTCAGAAGGGCCTGCCTTTCAAGAAGCGGCTATCCTGCTGAAAGGGCCATCAGAGTTTACTCAGATCACTTTTCGGGCAGAGTGGATAAAACGGATTTATACTTAAGTATCTACGTAATCTTCAACACTACTTTGACTGGCATGCGGACTTCCTATTATGTTTATAACCCACTATTCCTACTGAGTTGTGAGCTCCCCATTATCCATATTAATTACCCGTTACCTGCAGGCAAAATCGATCTACTGAAGTGAACTGATAGCTACTGCCAGTGGATTGACGGAGATGTAATACACATTTCACAAAGAAATAGTATTTGCAAAGATCTGATTAATGTGGTAAAAAGAAATTAGTTTTATTTATTTTGTGCCCATTCAGGGTCTTTGTAATCTTTGGATTGCCGATTTAATTGCCCGTAGTTTGTCGGGTCAGGCTGTTTTTCTAAAGCAGCAGATTTTTGTAGCCAGGTCTTATACTGGTCATGCGTCTTATGATGCTGTTATAGTTTGTGAGTATTAAACATAAACGGTTAGTTTGCGAGTATTAAACATGCAACTGGCCGTTTTCTTGTATGCTGGTGTTGCCAAACGGTCAATTTGTGAGTTCTTTAGAGCTTGTGAATTGACCGTTTTTTGTTTTCTGGAAACGTCCGTCAGGCTACAGAAGGGAGCCGGGGCAGAGGGAGGAATTGTGATGAATTTGAATCAGATTACTATTGTTGGTTATGTGACCAGGGATGCAGAGGTTACCACTACCAAGAGCGGGAAAGAGGTAACTAATTTCACGGTAGCGGTCAAACAGGGGAGTGATCAGCCGGTTGCTGATTTTTTCAGTGTTGAGTGCTGGGGGATGTCCTGGGCCAAAGATGTTGCTTCTAAAGGTTCCCTTGTCCTTGTACAGGGTTCTATGAGGAGTAAAAAAGGCTCTGACGGAAAGATTTATTGGCATATTAATGCCGATAAGGTGTTGTTGATGAAGCGGAAAGATAATGGTGCGCAAAATAATCGAAAAGCTAAAGATAAAAATTATCCACCGCTTTATGATGGTATTGATTATGAAGAACAATGTTGTGAGGGTTAATAGAGAGGAGCGATTTTTGTGGAGAACAAAGAAATGGAGTGCGGATTTGGTCCATGCTGTTTTAAAAGGGCTGAAGATTGTTCATGGGAACACGGTATCCTGTTGAGAAGTATTACGGGTGATTTTGTTATTAGTGAACAGTGTGAGACTTTTAAGTCTGAACAAGTGATTTTTCAGGATACCGAGTTTGCCCGTAACTTTGAAAAATTAAACACCCTGAGTCTATGTAGTTTTCTGAGGCAAGAAAACGGCCCATGGGAAAGAGGTGTTTTGATCAATGATGGCCGAATTGGGATAATGGATAAATACGGTATGATTGTTTTAAACTGCTGGGACTGGCGGGCTGTAAACGGATTTTATATTAATGTTGATGGATTTTTGCAGCCTCTCCCCATTGAATAAGCAAAAAGAATTTGCATATAATGGAGGTGAGGCAGGTGGTAAGCATGAGCATTGTCCTGATGCCAGAAGCTTTAAGGTCTTCACTTGGGGAGCAAGCGGCTAAGGAATTAGTTGAGTTATTTAATAACACCAATAAATCAGTAAAAGATAGTACTCTGGAAACTGCCGGCGATCGTTTTGAAAGACGATTGAGCGAGTTCAAGGGTGACGTTAAGGCTGAAATTGCTGGAGTTAAATCCGATTTGATCAAATGGATGTTCGTTTTTTGGATTAGCCAAATTGCGGTTGTAACGGGAATTTTGGCATATCTGAAGTAAATTTTATTACATGAGAGTTTAGCGGTTCTAAATAGAGCCGCTTTTTTTAATTTCTGGTGAAAAGGCTAATTCAATGTACTGAAAAAAAGTATTTTGCTGGTTTTACTAAGCTAATTCGGTAGATGGCTTCAATGGCCCAAAC
>JBAQWI010000201.1:0-8841 GCA_049298835.1 Oscillospiraceae bacterium | reverse complement strand
TTAATAATATTTATTGTCTACAAAAAAGCAAAAAAAATACAGGCAAACTCTGATAAAATCAAAATCTACCCGTATATGAGAATTATATAAATTAAATTTTCTAGCTAAGTTTTGCCAATGCTTTTTGATTGAATTTCTCACGATCCACAATAAAGCGATTATGTGTTCCCTCGCCTATTACGCCTTTTTCGTCGGATGCAGTAATAGTAAAAGAAACTTTTTTGCCTTCAACTGTGGTTATTTGCGCACAAGCCTTCACTTTCATGCCCACTGGAGTTGCAGCAACGTGACTAGCTGTTATGCTTGTCCCAACAGATGTCATTCCCTCATCAAGAAATTCTGCTAAACATTTTGCACTAACCTCTTCCATTAAGGAAAGCATCATCGGTGTTGCAAAAACACTTACATCTCCACTACCAACATTAACTGCAAGCAGATTTTTAGTTACTGTAATTTCCTTTTCAAAAGTAGTTCCTACTTTAATCTCATTCATCTAAATTACTCCTTTTTCATTATGTTTAATAGATTTCTTTCAATGCAAATTGAAAGACTTAACGTTTTTTCACCCACCTTAACAAAGTCAATCGTAAGAATATCACCATTGCACTTCAATATCTTACCCTTGCCATAGGTGATATGCTCGACAGTTGCACTCGTTATGTCCTTGTTTGCTATATTTGCGGCAGGATTAGATTGTATTAATCGGTTTACAAATATTGACGGTGACGCATTTGCACCATTTATTAAGTTTGACCGATAAATAATCAGTCTGCTTCTTGCCCTCGTTACACCAACGTAAAAAAGTCTTGTTTCATTCTCATACTCATCAAAGTTACCTAGAAGTTTTTCATTGACAGCATCACTCGACGGAATAATATCCTTTATAATATCGAGCATCACCACAGTATCAAACTCAAGACCCTTGCTTGAATGCATTGTGGTTAAAGTAATATTTGATGCCTTATCAATGTTTTTGCCCTTTTGCATATCTGCCTCGAGCTCTACAGCCTTGTCTAAAAACTCATATATACTGCAAAGCCCCATGCTAAGTGCCTTTGCAGTGTTAAGTTTTTGATAGGTATTGGTTTTGGTAAAACCATCTGCCATACGGTTTTCAATGTAGCTGTCATAGTTAAGCTCAGTCTGTATATACTCAATTGCAGATGCAGGGGGTTTTCTTAAAAGGCGTGGAAACAGATTGATAAATGCTCTTGTTTGGTTGCGTTTATAGTCAGAAAGGGAGGTTACTCTAAGCAGGGTTTCAAAAATACTATCATACTTTTTTAGGTTATCTTGCACAAATTCAAAAATCCCTTTTGAATAGCCTAATTTGTAGTAAATTTGAGAAAATGCATCAATGTCTGTACCGTCAATTGCAAGCCTCATATATGCTATGATGTCACGCATTACGGAAGAAGAAAAATAGGTGATGCGATGCTCTTTTATGTAAAACGAGATATCATTTTGGTAAAACAGGTTGATTAGTGGGATTGCTGACTCATTATTTTTATAAACAACAGCCAATGTTTTATCTGTTGGATAGGTTTTTATGAATTTAAGTAATTCCTTTGCTTGGTCAGCATAATCATCTATTCGGACAAACTTAATAGAGTTTGTGTGGGTGTTATCGCAATACATTTCTTTTGCATAACGTTGTCGATTTTGCTTGATAAACTCATTTGCACTGGCTACTATATCACTGTTGGATCTAAAATTTTGCTCCATTTTTATAATAAGACTATCACTATAATTTTTATTAAAATCGAGCAGCGCCTTTGGATATGCACCACGGAAAGAATAGATACTCTGATCCTCATCACCTACCATAAAGACCTTGCATTTTTTTGATAAAAGCTCAATAATTCTATGTTGAACAAGAGAGGTGTCCTGTGCCTCATCAATGTTGATATAGCGAAACTGAGTTTGAAAATGACGAAGAATTCCATCAAATTTACTTAGAATATCATAGGTCAATGTGAGCATATCATCGAAATCAATAAAATGGTTTTTCCGCTTAAAAGTTTCATAATCATTGAATATTTTATGAAAGTTGGCAATTTCAAATTTATCATTTTTCAAGTCTTCGCTTGTTAGCATCATATTTTTCGCATAACATATTAGCCGTACTAATGTGTCATAATTGTCTTCGCTGATAAACTCGTCATTATAATGCTTGTAAATATCACGCAATGCACGAGATTTTGTGTTAGCATATTGACGAAGTTCGATGATATTTGGCATTGGTCGGTTGTATCGCCTTGAATAATGGTTCATAACAGAAAGGCAAAAGCTATGTATTGTTGCAAAATGAGGAATGTCTGAAATATAATCACCAAACAAAGCCACAAAACGCAGTGCCATGTCCTTTGCAGTTTCTTTATTATAAGTAAGTGTGAGGATTTCGTTTCTTGAAACGTTATGATTGAGCATCAAATTTGCAATTCTTGAAACGAGAACGGTCGTTTTACCGGAACCAGGGACGGCTAACAGCAGGGTGTTCTTTTGAAAAGACAAAACACCCTGCTGTTGTTGCTCATTTAATATAATTTTTTTGCTATTTGAAAGATAGGCAATAACATCCATTATTTTTGTTTCCTAATAATCGAACGTGGCTTAAACTCTCGATCACACTTTATTGAAAGCTCCATCAATGCATGAGGTGCAGAGTCAATGCTGTGACCCTTAGCATCAATCATTTCAGTAATTGTGAATTTATATGGTTTCATTTTAGGCTCTAATATTTCAACTTCATCGCCCACAAAGAACTTATTCTTTTGTGTGCAATAAAGATAGCCATCTTTTGCATTGTCAACCACTGCAACGATGTCATACTCCCTAGTATATCCACCATTTTGGTAATATTGAGTTGGTGTATCAAAGTAAAATCCTGTGCAATATTGTCTATGGCTCACCTTTTGGACTTCTTCCAATAACCAGTCTTGTAACTTGAACTCGTCTGGGTTTTCCATAAAGTCATCTACTGCAATGCGGTAGGCATTTGTAACCACCGATACATAATAAGAGGATTTTGCTCTGCCCTCAATTTTAAGACTCGTAACACCAGCTTTTACAAGCTGATCTACATATTCAATCATGCATAAATCTTTTGCATTTAAGATGTATGTTCCCTTTTCATCCTCAAAAACAGGATAAAAGTCGTTTGGACGTTTTTCCTCAACTAGGTGATATCCCCAGCGACAAGGTTGAGCACATTCACCACGATTTGCGTCACGTCCTGTAAGATAGTTAGAAATCAGGCATCTTCCCGAAAAAGACATACACATTGCGCCATGAACAAAAACCTCGATATCTAAATCATCCGGAATTTTTTCTCGAATTTCAGCAATCTCAGCTAGAGGCACTTCTCTTGCTAGAACTACACGTTTGGCACCCATTTCATAAAAAGCTAAACAAGTTTGATAGTTTACGATACCTGCTTGGGTAGAAACATGAATTTCCATATTGGGTATATGTTGTTTGACCAACGAAAGCACCCCAATATCTGATGCAATCACTGCGTCAATTCCAATACTGTCTACAAATTTTAGATATTCTGGAAGCTTGTCAATCTCATCATTTCTTGGAAGTGTGTTAACGGTTAAATATACCCTCACACCATTTGCATGGGCATAATCTACAGCTTTTGTCAGTGTTTCGTTATCAAAATTGGTTTGAGAAGCTCTCATCCCAAACTCTTTACCCGCAAGATAAACTGCGTCAGCACCAAATTGTACCGCCGCAACGAGTCTCTCATAATCCCCTACAGGTGCAAGCACCTCAGGCTTTTTTAAAATATTCATAATTCATTCCTTTATATGTTGATTAGACAATATTGCGCTACACAGTAGCATACTGCCTACTACTAGTTTGCATTTTGTCTAAGTCCAGCTTTTCTTACATTTTTATTATGCTGTTCTAAAGTTTCAGCATAGTAAAATTCTCCTGTTGTAAGGTTTGAGCAGAAATAGAGATATGGTGTTTCCTCTGGCTCAAGAACCGCCGTGATTGCTTCTAATCCTGGGTTGCAAATTGGCCCTGGTGGAAGTCCTATACCCTCATATGTGTTATATGCATCAATAATATCTTGATTGATAATATCCATTTGAAGCTTTAGTTGGTTTGCATACTCACGAGTTGGATCTGCTTGTAGCCTTGCATACTCTTTGGGTGATTTAAGACGATTTAGATAAACTGATGCAACACGCTTCATTTCGTCAGTTTTACCCGCTTCACGTTGTACTATTGAAGCAATAATAATTAGTTTTTCCTGCGTTAATCCAGTGCTTGCAACTTTCTCTTTCATGAGTGCTGTTACACGGTCATCGTAGTTTTTAAGCAATCTCTTTGCCACACTTATAGGGTTTTCAGCTATAAAGAAGTTGTAGGTATCTGGAAAAGCATATCCTTCAAGTTGATGGAAACGCAATTCATTTTCCCATATATTTTTTTCAAACTCAAATCCAAAATTTTCTGCATCAATTGCCTTTAGAAATTCTTTGGCATTACAAACTTTGTTTTTTTCTAGTAGCTGTGACATATCATACAGGGTGAGCCCCTCTGGAAAAACTATTCTAATCTCTTCTTTTGAAGTAGAATATTGTTGTAACTCATCTATGATAACATGGTAGGACATATTGGAGTTTAACGGGTATGTACCAAACTGAAAGTTTCCATCAATTTTTGCAAGTTTATAGTATGTTCTAAATAAAAGGGCAGAGCGAATAACCCCTCTATCTTCGAGGGTTTGAGCGATTTGAGCAACACTAGAACTCTTCTCAATATCAACAATATAGGCTGCATCTGGCTTGTTAATTCCCAATACATCCTGAGAAGCGACTATGATACCAACAGCGAGCATGACTGAAATTCCAACAATAATTAAACCCATCATAACTTTTACAAAAACACCAATCCTACTTCTTTTTTTAACCTTCAGATTAGTCGAAAATGCATAGTCTGGTATGTCCTTTATATGTTTATCAACGTTAACATTAAAAGTTTTTGTCGGTTTTTTAAGCTCAATACCCTCTTGTATTTCATTTTGATAGTCATTCTCAATTAAGTTTTTATCTTCCAAGTTTTTATCTTCGCTCATTCTTGAATGCCCCCTAAATTTTGTTTTTATTTGTCAAAATATATTTTGGTGTAACTATGTAGTTTGCACTAACGTCATATCTTCCATGAGGAAGACTGTCGGCAATACAACTATTATAGCATATTCCAATCTTAATTCCATTATATTTCTGCAAAAACCTATCGTAATAACCTTTGCCAAAACCTATGCGATAGCCATTCGAGTCAAATGCAAAACCTGGTAAAATGCAGATTGACGACGTAAAATCAACAAGCATGGGGGCATTTTCCTCATCAGGCTCAAGCAAACCGAAACTTGCTTTTTGAAGCTCGTCAAGGCTTTTTATAACAAAGAATGCCATTCTTCCGTTTTTATCAAGACATTTTGGAACAGCAACTTTCTTTCCATCTTTAATAGCTTTTTCAATAATTTTAAATGTATCAACCTCTATTTTTGTAGAAACAAAAATAAGTATTGTTTTTGCCTTTTGATATTCACAAAAGTTTGTTATTCTATTAAAAATACAAGAATCAAGCTGTTGCTTTTCAGCAAATGGCATAACTTCTCTTAAATTGCGATATTTTTGGCGTAATGCCTTTTTAACAAGACGTATATCTTCTACTCTGCCCATCTAATTGAACCTTTCAGCTTTTGAACCCTGTCATTCCCTAACAGTCTGCTAACGATTGCAAATGCAAACTGGTTTGCAACACCTGCACCTCTAGCAGTAATGATATTCCCATCAACCTCGACAGGCTCACCTGTATATTCTGCGCCGATTAACTCATCAGAGAAACCCTCAGCACAGGTGGCTTTTTTGCCCTTAAGATGCCCCAAATGACCTAAAATCGATGGAGCAGCACAAATTGCAGCGACTGGTATGTTGTTTTCAATGCAGTAATTAACTGTATCTATAACTTGTGATGATTTCTCTAAGTTTATTGTGCCCGGCATTCCACCTGGAAGTACAACCATTTCAATTTTTTCATTCTTTATGTCGAAAACAGAAATATCTGCAATTATTGTAATATTGTGGGCGGATTGAATCATTTTACCACCTACTCCTACAGTTTTGACATCTAATTCCTCACATCTACGAAGATAATCTATGGGGGTAAATGCCTCAACTTCTTCAAAACCATTTGCTAAAAACACATAAATCATATAAGTGTACTCCTTTACTCAAGCATTAAATTCATATATGGATTTGATTTTATAATGCCAAATATATTAACTCTGCTATCAAGCGTCTTTAACATCCCATAGGGTGTTAATGTACCGTTTTTTCCTACCAGAGAGATTTTTTTTAGTTTATAGTATTTTTCACTTATGGCAAACGCCGCTTTGGCTAATGCACCAATAGGTAAGCTTGTTTCCAAAATTAAATAGTTGTTTCCATTTTTTTGTCCAACAATATAGCCATCATCAACATCGTCTTTGTATAAGAGAATTTCACCGTTATCTTTGAGTGTTTCGTAACGATATCTTCTGCAAGCAGCGTCAAGCTCAAAGTATGTTTCATATTGCGTAAGCATATTTTTGCGTTGTTCTAAAAAACAATCTAAGGTGCAATTTAAAATCTCAGCATTATCACAAACTTTAGGGATTATAATAGTACTTGCCTTGTAAAATGCGGTTTGGTATCCAAGTTTTTTATACATTTTAATAAGAGATTTGTTTGATGGAACGAGTGCTAATACACTAACGTCGCTAAGAGCCGCCTTTTGGCAGACATAACGTTCTAATTTAGTCATTACACCCTGTCCTCTGTAGCTTTTGTTGGTAGCAACTGCGTAGATATAACCCGCAAGAAATGCATCCTTACCCACTGTTAAAGTTGCAGGAAGCATAAACATCATCGCTACTGGCACATTACCATCAACTGCAACAAATGCATTATTAATTGAAAATATACTTTCAAAAAAATGGTCAATATATTGATTGTCATCGTGGAACACCTCTGCCCACAGTAGTTTTAATCCAGCAATATCACTTGAATTGCAATTGCGAATCTCATATCCCATAAACCTATTCCTTTATTTTCACCGAAAATTTCTCTAAAATTATTGCAGGTCGATAAGAAAGTTTTGCTTTTCGTAATCCCTCTACTCCCAAATCTTCCTCACGATTTACATATTTATAACTTTGACACATATTTGCAACAAACTCCCTGTTTATGGCAGGGTATGCACCTTGTATCTCTGAAAAAGCCTTTTCCATATGCACCACTACCACATCATCATTTAATCTTTCTGCAATGGTATATGCTACAACTTTATTGTCAATTCTAATCAAACCACCAAAAAAATTCAACTCATGGAAATATTTGAAACTACGTTTAATGGCACAACATTCATCTTTCAGATGTTCATCACGCCCACAGTCATTAATTTCACACCATTCCTTATTCATAATAATACAGTCTTCAAAATTATCATTAGTTATAGGTTCAAACTTCCAGTTATTTTCTTTGAAGCGTGCAATATGGTTGCGCTTTCCATGCAGTTTTTTACCCGAAAGGTTAGTTAAATCCTCTACATTATAGATATAATCCGAATAATCTCTGTCTGATTCAAACTCATATTTCTGTGGAAATAGTTTCTCTAGTTGCACCACATCTTCTTCACTAGCGCTGTGCATTTTAAGAGGAATGCCTTTCTCTTTGCAATATTCTTCAAGCGCTTCAATTACAGGCTTTATATCACCACTTCCTGCAGGATACAAAAATGATGTTCCAACCTCACCCTCATCGTCATGTAGTAAAACCACATAAAATTCATTCATTTTTGCTATTTGAATTTTATAAGCATTTTTCCATATAAAATGATTTCCAAAACAATACTCACAAGATAAATACTTGCGTTTGGATAATATTTGGTCAACCCATTGCTTATCCTCTAATAAAATATCTTTAAACTCTAACATATTGACACCAGTGTCTTTTTACGCAGACAAAAAACTATCTAAAAAAAGCTTAGTTAATCCTGTTGCATCCACATTTTTCCTTCCCATCATCATTGCTTGGTTTTATATTAATTCTAAAATTTCTTGTGTTATTTTTTCTATAGAATAAGGATTTTCACCATCACAGCATGATATAACGTTCCATCCTTCTGCTTGGGCCGAATATTTAGCAGTAACTTGACATTTTTCAAGATACGCCATATTACTCTCGTGGATATCTTTTTTAGTTTCATCACCATGATATCGTGACATAATTAGCTTGTCCGCAACATTTCTTGTCATATCCAGAAAAATCACCTTATTAGGTTTTGGCAAAGCAAGCTTATTATACTCGTAATCTGACAACCAAAATAAAAAACTATCCCACATATTTTTTTCAAGCTTTACCATTTGGTGAATTGCATTTGAACTAACATAACGTGATGCAATAATTGTGTAACCATCATTATAGTATTTTTCCCAATGCTGCTTAAAACTTGCATAGCGATCAACTGCATAAAAACTTGATGCTGCATAAGCATTTATGTCATCTGCATTTTGTGAAAATTCGCCATTAAGGTACATTTTCACAAGAGTGGAGGAAGGCTTTGAATAATCTGGATATGAAATTAATAAAACCTTGTCATTTTTAGCCTTCAGATGTGCAAAAACAGCCTCGGCTTGGGTGGATTTTCCACTTCCATCAAGTCCATCTATAACAATTAACTTACCAGTCATCATTTTGTTCCCCTTATTTTCTTTTTTGCTCATGTAGATTTTTTGCATCTTCATGAAGTTTTGTATAGAAATCTCGGATTTGTACT
>JBAQWI010000200.1:0-5755 GCA_049298835.1 Oscillospiraceae bacterium | reverse complement strand
CTTTTGTAGAATTGACTTTGTACCCGACGAGCAGACAGAAGTTAAGGAAATATACATTGGCAAAACATCACTCATAGGTGAGGATATTGAAAACCCACTCATTGTCGATTGGCGAGCACCCGTTGCTAGTGTGTATTATGACGGACGAATTGGTCATGTAACCTATACTGTTATAGAAACAGAGCGTGGTGGCGACTTGCAACTAAAGCGTCAGTACAGCATTGACAATGGAAAACTTGAAAATATTATGGACATTGACATCACAACTACCGATGCCTTTTTACAATCTGCTTTGGGTGAGAATAAAGACAACCGCCTAAAAGATATTGTAACCACAATACAAGCAGAGCAAAACGAAATTATTCGTGCAAACATTAGAAAACCACTCATTGTGCAAGGTGCGGCAGGAAGTGGAAAAACCACGATTGCATTGCATAGAATTGCTTACCTAATCTATACTTACGAGAAAAACTTCGACCCAGATAACTTCTTAATCATTGCACCAAATAGCCTGTTTCTCAACTATATTTCTGAGGTATTGCCTGAGCTAGGTGTTGAGCGTGTACGCCAAACTACCTTTGTCGACCTTGCGCTCAGTATCACAGGAATTGACTATAAACTAACAAGCCTGTATGATAAGTTAATTCGTTTCATCAGCCATAACGACGAGTCCGAGCAGGTCGAAATTGAACGTATGAAGCGTGTTTGTGCGTTTAAGGGCTCGATGGAATTTCGTGATATGCTAAGTAGCTTTGTTGAAAGTGTGATAGAAAACTTTATTCCAAAGCAAGACTTTATGTTTGAGGAACACATCCTTTACACAGCAATCGAACTTAGGACAATGTTTTTGGATGGGTTGAACCACTTGCCTCCTTATAAAAGGGTAGCAGAGATTAAAAAGACGATGAACACTAGGCTCAAAAACAAGCGAGAGTTGCTAATCAAAGAGATTGAAGGTGAGTATGCTAGTAAAATTGTATACCTACGCAATGTGGAAAGACCCTCTGAGGAGCGAAGACTTAATATCGTAGCATTGCTAGATGAGAGAGATGAAAAATTGTCAGCAATTAAAAAGTCTTCTAGGATGGCTGTTAGAAAATATATTGCCTTGTTACCAAAAGAAACTCTCTTATCCTATTTCATATCGCTTATGACCGATGAAAAAAAGTGCATCTTGTTGTATGGCGACAAAGTGGATCAAGAATTTATTGCATATTTTTGCAGATGCAATGCAAAATTGCTTAAAAATAAAACCCTCGAATTTGAGGATCTCGCTGCACTCATGTATCTAAAGCATAGCCTTTTTGGACTTGATGAAAAAATGGATATCAAATACATGGTCATTGACGAAGCCCAAGATTTCAGTCTATTTCAACTCTATGTGCTCAAATATATATTCAACATTGAGCTTTTTACCATTCTGGGCGATTTGGCACAGGGCATCCATTCTTATCGAGGTATCAACAACTGGAATGATGTAGCTAAGCATATTTTCCCACGTGGCAATTGTCGCTACTTGACATTACAACAAAGCTACCGTACCACCATTGAAATTATGAATGCCGCCAATGAAGTGCTTATGACAAACCCAATCCCAGGGCTTCTGCCCGCAAACCCTGTGGTAAGGCATGGAGATAAGCCTGTCGTTTATCGCTGTACTGAGGAAGATAAGCAAATTACCCTACTAGAGAGTAAAATTCGTGAACATCACGATGCTAACTACAAAACTATAGCTATCATTTGCAAGACGGATCAAGAATGCAAAAAGGTAAGTAATCTATTAGACCCAAATATTATGCAAAAAATTAAGCTACTTGGTGCTCAAGATTTAAGCTATGAGGGTGGTACAATTATTCTGCCGTCCTATCTTGCTAAGGGATTGGAATTTGATGCAGTTATTATCTGCGTATTCGATGAAGACTACCACTCTAATCCACTCGATACAAAGCTACTTTATGTGGGTATGACCCGTGCGTTGCATCGACTGGATGTTATCTGTCAAAAAAACGGTATGGCATTGCTAGAGCAAACCATTGGGGATGCTTTCGATAAGCCTACTCTAATTGAGTAGAGCAGAACGCATAGCCCAATAATACCACATATTACAACTACAAAAGTGTAGCAATCATGGGATGAAAACCCTGTGATTGCTACACTTTTATCATTTTACAGCAGATTGTGTCGGGTTGACATATATTAAGTGAATAGATATAATATAGGTATCAAGGGAAATATTGTATAATTATATACCATTTCTATTTTTTATAATAGAAATGAGGAATTAACTATGAAAAAATTAATATCAATTATTCTAGCAATTGCAATGATGTGTCCACTTATGACAGCGTGTGGAAATGCAAATCAAACCCCAAAAGAGAATGAGAGCATCACCACCTACACTACCGAGGGAAAGGTAACTAAGCTCGTCCCAGATCCTAATGCAACAGGGGAACTAATGATAGCCAGCACCAACAATTATGATGCAAATAATGAAAATAATTACTTTGCTACGGCGAAAAAAATGTACCAAGAACTATATCCAAATGTGAAAGTCACTTATGAATTTCCAAATTATGATGCAGATGAAGCTTATATAAATTTCATGACTCAATTGAACACAAAGATTATGGCGGGAAAAGGACCAGATGTGTTTGAAATACCACAAGAAATTTTCGACCCATATAAAATAATGGAGTCAGGTGCTTTGGCTGATATGACAAGTTATTTTAAAAATGATAAAAATTTCAATGTAGATGATTTTAATAAAAATGTGTTTTATGGGGGGCAACTAATGGGGAAACAATATGTTGTTCCAGTAGCCTATGAGATTCCACTTGTCTTGACAACTAAAAACATTGTGAAAGAAACAGGCTTTGATGTATCCAAATGTACTGACTATTTCACTTGTGGCAATGAAATTGCCAGGGTTACAAATGAAAATAAGTTAAAATGCAATCAAAAGGAAATGTTTAACAACCTACATATTCCATATTCATGGCAATTGCATTCTGGAATTAATTGGATTAATCACCAAGAGGATACTGTGAGTGTTGATACTCCTGAAGTTAAAGAAATGTACGAAATGTTTAAGTTAGATATTTTGCCTCTGCTTAATCCAAGTGACGGCTCATTCCCTTTAGGAGCATCATTTGAAGCCAATTCTTTTGTAGAAAAAAAAATAATGTTTGCTGACATGTCATGTATATCTTTGAAAGAGATGTCTATGCATATGAAATCATTAATTGCAAAAGGGGAGGAACCTGTAATTTTCCCTTGGCGGAATGTGGAAGGCAAAGTTGAAGCATATTCATTTGATAGTTATGCAGTTCGTGGTAATAGTGAGAATAAACAAAATGCATATAATTTCATTAAATTACTTATGAGTGCTGAGTTCTTTACAAGATTTTATAAAAGTGAAAATCCATTTATAACTGGAAAATTTCATATTAATAACGTTGCTACAAAAGATTATTTTAAATCTATAAGTAATGCAGAACTAGTGGGTTATGGTGCAAATGATATTCGTGACTTGCCACCACTTCCCGAATTATATATAGACCAGATAATGGGCTATGCATCCGAAGTGAGTGGAATGACTTTGGATGTAAAAGGCACATATATTTTAAATGATATTATGAAGTCCTACTATAAAGGCACAAAGTCCTATGAGGAATGTATTGAAAATGCCCAAGATAAACTTGAAATCTATATAAGTGAGTAAGAAATGAGGTAATCTTCATGAAAAAGCTACTGTGCATTTTCCTGTCCACCTGTATGCTGTGCGGAATGCTAACGGGTTGTGGCGATGAAAAACCTATTGATGTCAAGAAAACCACCTACACCACCCAGGGAAAGGAAACTAAGCTTGTAGGCGATGAGAATACAACAGGGGAACTGAGTGTGTCCTATTATGGGGATGCAATGGATTATCCAAAGGACTGTCTTACCGTTGCTGTGGAAAAGTTTAAAGAATTGTATCCAAATGTGCAACTAAATGTTGAACAAGTTCCTTCTAGTGAAAATTGGGAGGAGTATAGCAATAAGTTAGCAACTGAAGTTATGTCAGGCAAAGGTCCAGACTTATTTTGGACACAAGCATATATGGATATACCCAAAATGATGAATGCTGGAGTTTTTGCAGATATGCACAAATATTTTGAAGCTGATAAAAACTTTAATATAAGTGATTATAACGAGGCTGTTTTTACTGACGAACAACCACAAGGAAAACAATATGTTGTGCCATTAAAATATCAAATACCGCTATTTATGACTACCCAAACCATAATAGATAAAATTGGGTTTGACGTTAAAAAATGCAAGGATTATGAAAGCTGTGCAGCAGAAATGGCAAGGGTTCTTGATGACAATAAAAACAATGTATATTCCAGCCAAATAGTGTCGGATTTTAGCCTTCCGATGTGGTTTCCTGCTTATTCTGGATTGGATACTTGGAATTATTCTAATAAAACAGCAACTGTTAATACACCTCAAATAAAAAAAATAGTTGAGCAAATTAAATCAGATTTTTATCCCCTAAAATCAAACGGATCAAGTCAATATGGTGGTCTTTGGGGGGCTAAAGGATTAAAAGAAGAAAAATCATTATTTATAGATTTTTCTCTATATTCATATGAATTTGAGGCGATATCATCTTATCAATTAATTAATATTGATGAAGAAGCAGTGGCGTTTCCTTGGCGCAATGTAAATGGAAAACTAGACGCCTTTGTACAAGATAGCGTTGCAGTAAGAAATACTAGCAAAAATAAAGACAATGCTTATCTATTTATGAAAATATTATTGTCTCCTGAAATACAAAAAGCAGGATATGCATTATTCTCAATTCCTGTATCAAATGTTTGTGTAAGTCAACAGTTGAGTGATAGAATGAACTCACAAAAGAGAAATGAAGAGGCATCCATACATCATGGTGTACCAAAATTAGAAAAACTAACACAGGACTTTATCAAACAATATATGGGATATCTTGATGAGATAGATAATGTTTTTTATGCCAACAAGGGAAGCAATATATTCAGAGAAGAAATGACACCTTATTTTGAAGACAAAAAGTCCTATGAAGAATGTATCGAAAATGCACAGGATCAGCTTGAGATTTACATAAGTGAGTAAGATAGCTCGAGTTTGTGTTGCATTGCTCAAAATAGTACATATATCTATAAAAAATAAATATTGTTAATATAATATATTTAATATGGTAAAATATATACAGGAAATGTTTTTGCTAGCAGTGCCATACATAATGAAGTTGGTAATCCTATGAACAGTTCGCAACAAATGGCAAGTTTAAGTAGTTGCCCTAATTGTGCAGGTTCAATCAGGATTACAGAAATAGCTAAAGGATATGAATTATTTGATGGCGTTAGGCATAGAAAATATTTAATTAAATACTTTTGCACAACTTGTGGATTTCAATCTTCTACAACTGAATGGCGAGTAGAATAATTTTAAAGAGGTGAAAACTTTTGCGACGAATTATTAGTATAATCCTATTCATAACAATATTGTTTTCACTCAGTGGTTGCGACAATGTCGCAACCACTGAGTATATTGACCCAGTAGAGCAAACAAACACTGAATTACTGGTGTATTTACCAAGCCTATCAAACTATCAATTGCAGGAAGCTATTGAAAGTTTTCAAAAAAAATACTCAGAGATTAAACTTGTTATTTGTGATGAGGAGTATTATGCTGTAACAAATGACGAAGAAATGAGAAAAAAGATTTCTGC
>JBAQWI010000199.1:0-6901 GCA_049298835.1 Oscillospiraceae bacterium | reverse complement strand
CCCCTGCTGTAGAAGGCTTTTTAGTGAGTGTGGGTTGTGCTGACTGGTTACAGGGTCTTCTCCTTGACGGTATTATCGGCGGTGTTGGCGCTGTTATCGGATTCGTACCACAAATGCTAGTTTTGTTTATATTCTTAGCCTTCCTTGAGGCTTGTGGATACATGACTCGTATTGCCTTCATTATGGACAGAATTTTCCGTAAATTTGGTCTTTCAGGCAAATCTTTTATTCCAATGCTTATTGGAACAGGTTGCGGAATTCCTGGTATTATGGCATCTCGCACGATTGAAAACGACCGTGACCGTAAAATGACAATTATAACTACAACATTTATTCCATGTGGTGCAAAGCTACCTATTATCGCTCTTATCTCAGGTGCTTTGTTCGGTGGAGCATGGTGGGTTGCCCCAAGTGCTTACTTTGTAGGAATTGTAGCAATTATCATGTCTGGCATTATTTTAAAGAAAACAAAGATGTTCTCAGGAGATCCAGCACCCTTTGTTATGGAACTTCCTGCATATCACTGGCCAACAGTTAGCAATATACTTCGCAGTATGTGGGAACGTGGCTGGTCATTTATCAAAAAAGCTGGAACAATAATTTTGCTATCTGCAATTGTTATTTGGTTCGTTTCAAGTTTTGGAATTGTTAATGGAAAGTTTGGTATGGTAGAAAATCTTAGTGAAGGTTTCCTTGCAGATATCGGTAATTCTTTTGCTTGGATTTTTGCACCTCTTGGCTTTGGTAACTGGCAATCTGCTGTTGCGACTATTATGGGACTTGTTGCAAAAGAAAACGTCGTGGGCACATTTGGCGTCCTCTTTGGTTTTGCAGCGGTTGCAGAAGACGGCGCAGAGATCTGGGGTACCCTTGCAACAAACTTTACAGCTGTCGCTGCATATTCATTCTTAGTGTTCAATCTTCTCTGTGCCCCTTGCTTTGCAGCTATTGGCGCAATTAAACGTGAAATGAACAGTGCAAAATGGACATGGTTTGCAATTGGATATCAAACTCTATTTGCTTACACTGTATCCCTTTGCGTTTACCAGATTGGAACACTTATTACTACAGGTGCTTTCGGCATCGGAACAGTTGTAGCAATTTTAATTATTATGGCATTTATATTCTTGATGTTCAAACCATACAAAGAAAGTAACACGTTAAGATCAAGGGTTCGAGTTTAATACAAAGGAGGAAATCAAATGTTTACATTCGTTTTGGAAAACCTTGCAACAATTATTATCAGTGTCGTGATACTAGGAATTGTGACATTGATAATTATGAAAATGCGTAGAGATAAGAAAAAAGACAAATCCTGTGGTTCTGGTTGTAGCAACTGTCCGAGTTCATCAATGTGTCACAAATAATAATGGCTCACATTCTCGAAATTTGCCAAACTTGATTTAAAGTGGAGTACAGATGTCGCATCTGTACTCCACTTTTGTTACTATGAGGTAAACTATGGGGTTAAGGGGAAACAAAATCAAGAAATAAACATTTACCATTGGTTCCATCTATGTTTGACACGCCCCCACTGGTGTAATTATTAACAATAATTACACCAGAAAGGATGTATTTGCCGTCTTGTGATGTAATCTTATAGGAGAGCAAATTATCAGTCAACTGTAAATCCAGATTACTAATTCCATCTATTTTTGTTGTGATTGTTGAGGGTATTCCACCTATCTCTGAAGTCCTATCAATCGTTAATATATCGGTTGCAATAGAAAAAACAGCATAATTCGTGCTGGTGCCAGTCGTATCTGAAACAATGAATGCTGTTGATAAGTATTGTTGCAAATAAGATTCAGCAAGGGCAGTATTTTCCTGATTTACAGCACTTTCTGTTCCACTTTTAAAGAAGTTGCTAGCTAAATATAACATTGAACAGGCTGCGGTAATTATAAGTGCTGTGAACGCAATTGCAATAATTAATTCAACAAGAGTGATACCCTTTTTGCTATGAAATTGATTCATTGAGCATCAACCTTCTTTCGCGGTAAAAGCCGTCATTTGACTATATTCTGTTTGTGAGTTGATAGAAAATGAAACCGCAGTTTTAATTTTATACCCTGAAACGTTGTCGGTCGAATTGTCGACTTCTATAATTGTGAATTGCTTTGGTTTCGTTGCATCTGGAAAATTTGTTTCATCAACATATTCAGCACCATCTATAATTTTTGATTGAACTGTCACCAAGTCTGAATTATTAAGTTCGGAAATAAGTATATCTGCAATGGATTGGGCTTGAGCGGCAGCTTTGTTGCCCTGGCTACGAGAAACAACTGTCCGCTGTGAAAAAGCAATTGCGGAAAGCACCGAAGCAACAACAATTGCAAGTATAAACACTGCAACAATAATTTCAACTAAAGAGGTACCTTTTTTACTTTTAAGATTAAAAATACAGTTACTTACCATCGGTATACACACCTCCTGATCCACCACTTACTCCACCGATCTTTTCAAGCTTCATTCCAGGATCAAAAAGATCAAGTTCATATGGGGATAAAACACCACTAATCTCATTAGTGTCTGCAATGCGATAAGTCCCAGCGATTATAGTTTTTGAATTTGCAGGAATGAATGTTGTAATTTGTGTGTCAGATGCAAAGACAATTATAGGCGATTCATGTGTTAAACTTGAATATGTAAGTAAAAACTTTGAGGTGTTATGGGTTTGAGTGATTTGTTGAATTCCACTAGTACTTTTCATGTTAATAGAAATTTTTTGGGCGTCGAATGTAACATTTGTTGTAGTCCCGCTAAAAAGCATCTCTGAACTACCCTCCCATTGAAAAACTAGATTTGGTGTTTTATATTCATACGTTGCTTCTCCACTAATAAATCCAGAAGCACACAGAAAAACAGTTGAACTTGGAGTTAGACGTGACGTTGGAATTGCTGATGGGATATTATTTCCCATACTGCCATGAGTTGTCCAATTTAAGTCTGAATCTTCACTAGAAATAAAGTTTTTTAAATCGTTAGTCACTAGCCTTGCTGTTTGGAATTTGGATTTTGCATCCTTTATCTGACTAACGTTAAGTTTAGTTGCTTTACTCTTTATACTTGAAAGTTCAAAGAAATCTGTATCAGAAGGAAAACTATAGTAACCAGGTTCAAAGACCACAGGTGGCATTGAATTACCGATAAGTTCAATTTTGACACGCTTTGTAAATCGCACAATCACATCATTTCCAGATTGTGTTTTTACAAATAATTCTTGTCTATATGGTCCTGCATAAGCTGCGCCAATTATGTTTCCATTAAAACTTATAAAGTCTGATAATAATGTTGTTACATTAGCATAATTAGTTGAGTATAAACAACACAACCTTCCGTCTTTATTGCTTAATGTTAAAAAGTTAATTTCCGGAGCTTCCATTGTTTGAACACTCTGGAAACTTACAATTTGAGACGTTACAATTGGGCATTCGGATTTGCCGCCCATAAAATCTCCTAATAAATGGAAGATTTCATTCGAACCATAAAATCTTCCAACTGCCAAAAATGCAGTTGGGGCTTTTTGCGTTTTATACCCTAATCGCTCAACACGATCGGAGGTTTTATATTTGGGGTATGCGTTAATAATTTTCTTAGCACTGTCGTAAACAGCAATCACATTTGGGTCTCCCACTAAACCTATTTTTAAGCCAAGTGGAGTGCTATCAGAAATTATAGCAAAATCACCCGATCCTGGATTTTTTGCTAAATATGCCTTGCCATATTCAATTGCTGATTTTGCATCGAGATATGCTTGACGCCCCTCAAGACTGTTTTGTGTATAATCAAGATTAAATTTAGCAACAGAAAATAAGGCTGATGCTAAAATTAATAGTACAGCTGTAATTACTATAACATAAGAAAGGGCGATACCTCTTTTAGACTTTAGTTTCATGTGATACACCTCTCATAAAATTAAAAAATCGAAAAAGCGTTTTAGACATTGTTTACAAATAATTTTAACGATTACAATATATTATATCGTTTATATTCAAACAACATGTTAATTAATTGTTAAATATTGTATATTTAATAATTTTATGTATATTATTGACAAATTGACAAACAAAATATATACTGTAGTTATAACAAGAAAAATTGGATAAAAATGTTAATTTAAAAATGAAAGAGGTATGTAACTATGAGAAAATTATTAAACAGAAAAAACAAAAAAGGATTTACACTCGTAGAACTTGTAATTGTAATTGCTGTTCTTGCTATTTTGGCTTGTATTGCAATTCCTACAGTAAGTAATGTTGTTAATAAGGCAAATGCGGCTTCTGATTCAAGTAATGCACAAGCAGTAACACTAGCGCTAAAGACCGCTTCTGCACAATATCAAGCCGGGAATTGGAATGGTGCGGCACCAGGTGGAGCAGATGTTGCTTATGACGCTGTAACAGTTACCAATGCTCTTGCTCATTCAGGAATAACCGCATTACCTGCAGCAAAAAGAAGCGGATCAGTATGGGAATATGACGACGGTGTGGCGTACTGTGCCCCTACCGTGACAGGTAGAACTACACTTGCAGGGACCACTTTACTAGATGCAGTTTTACCAGATTAATAGTTTGACATAACTACTACATAAGGTTTGTGCAAGCCCCGAGATTCGGGGCTTGCTTTCACCTTACTTCTTACAGTGTAAACAACGTAAATAATTTTGACATGAAAAGTGTGGTGGCAACTGTTTTGAAAACAATTTTACTACAAATAACTCGAAATTCGCTTTATTTGACATTGGTTCAAAAAGAGCATAAATACATTTTTGATATGCCCCAATGTTTTGAATTACCCCAAAATATGATTAACGGAAAAGAATTTGATGATATTTTTGAATTTGCTAAATTTGTTTGTGAATGTGTAAAAATCTCAAATTACGATACAAGAAAAATTATTTTTTGCATTGAAAATGACACTATAATTAAAAAAGAATTTCAGCACCTCCCCTGCAAAAAAAAGAACCTGCTCGCTTTTGCACGATTAGAAGCAGAAACAGTATTAAAAGATAATATTAATGATTATATGATTTTAAACTATGAGTACGGCAGAACAAATACAATTACAGGTAAGCTAACAAGTACACTTTTTGCCATAAAAACAAAGTTAATTGATGAAATAACAAAGAACTTTCTCAAGTGTGGTTTAGAAGTTATAAAAATTGTTCCATCAATTAGTGGAGTTTTAAATCAAAGTAAAACAATAATAGACTCTCATGGTAAAACATCGGCATTCCTTGAACTCGGATTTGAAAGCACACATTTAGTCATCATGAGTAACGAGCATATAGTTTTCCAAAGAACACTTGAAACAGTTTATGATGATATCATAGCTGTGTTGATGAAATCAAAGTCATTATCTTTTTTGGATGCCCATAAGCTTGTTGACACCTATGGCTTTTATGGTGATGAAGATGTAAAACAGGACTTAGAAAGTACAAAGCTTATTTCAATGCTACTTGAAACTAGTATAAATGAGATTATTAGAAATATAAGAATGGTACTTTCAAGTGAGCGTTTGGAGCTCAATAGCATAGTTATATGTGGTAGGTTATCTAAAGTAAAAGGGTTTTTGGGCTTATTTAACGACTTTGAACTTGACATACCTATTGAAATTTTAGATGTAGATAACGCATTACTTAATCTTCCGCAAATAAGCAATAATGCAAAAGAGGGCGGATACTATCCTTCTGATTTTTTATCAGCTAACGGTATATGTACATCAAAAAACACTGAAGTTATAGACTTTTTGAATATAATTAGGGCAAAGTCTGATACTCGTGCATTAATTTTGGGAATATTTGCATTGTTAACTTCACTTATGATATGCTTTATGATTATTAACCCTGTAATTTATGTATCAAAACTAAACCAACAGAATGCTGATAAAGTGACCTTAGACAATGTGAATTATCTTGTAGTAAAAGAACTTTTATTACAAGCTCAAACTCTCAACACTAGCCTTAAAAATCTTGAGACTGATAATAAACTATTGCCAATAGGAAAAAGCAATACTGAGGAAACTGTTAAGCAAATATTTAATGACTTTAATTTAAAGGTAGAAACTATTACCAATTTTGAATTAGATAATAGTACTGGAATTGTTACCATTTTATTTAAGACAAAGAGCTACAATGACCTTTTACAAGTAAAACATAATATAGAAACAAACGATTATTTTTACATAGCAATTCCCTTTACTTCTGAGAAGTCAGAGGATATCTATACTTGTAATTTTGCTGTTAGGGCAAAGAATTTTGTTCCTATAAAGGCAAATGTTGAGGGTGGTGAATTAAAATAAAAAATTTAAAGACTTCTCTTATTTTAATTTACAGTTTAGGTTTGGCATTAATTTTACTGCTGTATATGAATTTTGTATATTCCCCATTAAAAGAAAAAGGGGCAACGCTTGATACTGAGCATATCCTTAATACTACTCAAATTAATTTATATAATCAACAAATTCGTGACATAAAAACTTTAAAAAAAAATGTAGAGGAAAAAACAGCAAAACTTCCTAGTGCTCAATTTAGCACATCAGTTAACGGAAATAATGTTGCCGAGGACGTGGGCAAGGCTTTTGATACTGTTGGCATAAATATCACGAGCATAGCCGTATTGGATGAAAAATTAAGTGAAGGAAAAACTTTAGTAGAAAAAAGAAATCTTTACAGTGTTTCACTCAATATAGTCGTTGACTGTAAAAAGGAAGATCTATTACTTCTTTTAAACTATTTTGAAAAGCAAACCAAAGGAATATATTATGTTAACAATGTAAATTATAAAAATGAAAAAGGTGAAGAAAAAACTGAAATTACTATGACACTTTACTATTTTAAACAGGTGGAGTAAAACAATGATATTTGACTCACTATTTATCGCTAAATACACCCCTACTA
>JBAQWI010000198.1:0-4595 GCA_049298835.1 Oscillospiraceae bacterium | reverse complement strand
CCTTTATGGTGGGTTGCATATCATAAGTGAGTTTAACATTGGGATACAGCTCTTGGAACATCCTTTTAGCTATTACAAAGTAGTTATCTTCTCTATTGGGATTATAATAGAGGGGGCTGGATATAGTTAATTCCCCTGCTGCGTTAAGGTCTGGGACAAGCTTGGTTACCTTGCCCTCGGTGGTGTAGGTGGTGATGCTCTCGTTCTCTGTTGGAGGTTGCTTTTCATCGCCACAACCCGATAGCATTCCGCAAATCATACAGGCGGACAGGATAATGCATAGTAGTTTTTTCATGATATCCACTCCTTAATTGTTATGATATTTTGTAGGTAATTGTCATCTTGAATACATGTATTATGATAGCAATATTTATTTAATTTGTCAAATTTTAGTAATATCCAGTATGCTTTTTATTTGTATCATAAATTTGACATAGAGATACGCAAAGCGTATCTCTATGAAGATAAACAGCAGATATTATTTTAATTTTATGTATTATCCGATACTTTTAACACTTCTGCACAACCTAATCCTAAAATTTAGCCATGCATAGTTATAGTATTAGTAGAACCAGTATTGTTAGAACGTGTTTGTGAAGCGGTATCATTATTATAGTTAGCTGCCTGTGTCGAAGTGCCGCGACACCCACAATTTGTACTGCAATAACAGCTACAACTACAACTACAAGCATACGCCTCAACTGAGCCATTAATCATAGTATTCTTTTTAACCAATTTATTCATAAAATTCATCCTTTCTTATTTAACAACTTATTCTATCTGCTGTTATCATATTGTTACTTATGAGATTTTGCAATCAGATTTGCTATGCCATTGATTGTATTAAACTCATAATTCATGATGTCTTCGCTACAAATTATAATTCCTAATTGATTTTCCAACTCCATAAATAAATAAGTCAGTTGGACAGCATCGAAGTGGAATAGAAAGCCAGTGATTGCTTCATCATAATTTCCTTGGATTAAAATTTCTTTGGGAACGCCTAATTTATTTTGCATTATTTCAGTAATTATTTCTATATTTGTATTTTGATTCATAAAGCACCTCCATTTTTAATTACCTGCTAAACTTGTTAGCATATCTTCCACTGCGCATTCTTGCTGTATTTTATGCAACAAATTATAAACGGGGATTGAAGCGTTTTTTTTCAAATTCTCCAGAGTATTCTCAAGCTGATTTTGAGAAACATGAACGCACACAATTTCTTTCTTTTGTATGGAATCCATAGAGTCTATTAGCTGGTTTGAAGGATGTATCCCATCAACTTTAAATCCAAATCTTCGCTCAAAATCACTACTTACCATTTTAAAGAATGATTCTTCTAAAATATCATACATTGAGCAACATATAAAATAGTCAGGTATGAATGCCTGAGAAAATAGGTAAGTATATATTCCAAAGTCACCTGTCAACACGTCATTGTATCGTAACATTGCTCCTGGAACCTGAATCAAAATTATATCGGGTGATTCGTCTTCCTCGACCTCCTGTACAAAATGATTAAGTTGTTTAATCATTTTGGGTGCATTCTCTGTATTTAAAATAAATTTATAACTATGTAGCCCAAGAAAGTTGCAAGCCTCACCATTGCCAAAGGCACTAACTCGATAGCCTTTTTGTCTAAGTTCATTTGTCATACCCACAAGAATTTCCATTTGATCAGCAGACTCGATTAAGCCACCAACAAACATAACAGGTACTGAAGGTTTGTAAATCTTTTTTCTGTAGCCAATGGTTTTATTGAGTATTTGATTATCAACAGAGCTAAGATTACACTCAAACAAACAATTGTTTGCTTTACATAAAGCTTCCAGTTTATCATTTTCCTCATCAGAAAGCTCCATTAAACAAAAGATATCTTTTTTCTGATTTGCGGCATCTATCATTAAGTCTACTGCCAATCTTCGTACTACATCATCTGTTTCAGAAAGAATAAGTAACATATCATTTTTGTCAAGTGCCTGTTTGGGGTCACCCTCTACAATAATTCCCAAAGGATCTCTATTAGCAACATGACTAACATCTTTTCCAATCAAACCTAATCCAGTTGGTGCACAGACTGCACCTACTGTAAAGCTTTCATGAAATGCTGAAAGGTATTTAACTGTAGAAATATGTTGTTCGCGAAATGGATATATCATTACATTTTTTAATCTTTTCATGCTTTACCTCCTATTACTTCAAACTTTATAATATTCTCGTGCTTCACGAAGGAGAATCATCTGTCTAAATTTATTATAAATTCCAGCTTTTACAGCGTCACAACAGCCTTCTTTGCCAAATCTAAGTTCATCGACTTTTGGGTATAATTTCTTTGAGTCCCCTTTCCCTGACTATAGGGACAATAGGTACATCTGAAATTGCAATTTTGAGTCAATTGAATGGTTATTTTTTTCATACTTCGATCAAGCATTGTCTCAACATAATCTGTCAAAGAATGCCTTATAACTTTCACTTTATTAGAGGATAAATAGCCGTTCTTTTCAAGATAATCGACTTTGGCTACTGTCGCATCGTTAATTGACACTTCTTCACTTCGCATCACGCAATACAAATAGTTGAACACATCTTCATCAACCTTAACTATTTCATTTTTGTTTACATCAAAAAAATATCCTGAGTTTGGCGTATGAAATAGTTGGATGAATGGTTTTTCAGTTTTCATGATATACACCGTCTTTCATTTTACATAAAATAAAGTTTGTATTTATCTAGGTTAAAAACATAGCCGTAATTCAGCAATTTTAATAAATGAGTCATAGGTATTTTTTCATTTTATATTTTTAATCACTTCCATTATATTTTAATGCATTTATTTTAATTAGCCTTAAGATTTCATATGTAAATATAAACATCTAATGTTAAAAATTAATATATTTTTTGTGCATTATTTATATTATACATAAAATATTATAAATTGTATTGCTTAATATGAAATTAATATTATTACTTCATATTATTAACATTACTGTTTTTTCCTGTTATATAATATAGTTTAACTTATAGTTAATAGTGTCTTTATTCTCTTTTTATTAGTAAAACTTGTGGGTATCTAAACTGCTTGGGAATTTGCGTACTACCCCTGAGTTTAAAAAAAGGATTGGCATTGCGTATTTACGAGTTATCATGTATTTTTTAAGAAAATTTGTCTGTACCTTTTTGGTAAGGGCATTTTCTTGTTACTTCTAGCAATGCAAATAAAAAGGATATCCCGATTATGTCTATATGATTTGTTCTTTTGTAACGCCTTTTAATTTTATTGAGGTAGGTAGACTTATGTAAAAATTAAATAGAATTAGAAACCCTCCCTCTACTAATTTTTGTTCCATCTACAATGTTCAATAAACTGGGGAAAGCTTGCAAATCATCTTCTGACATTCTGCTATTAACATTGTTTAAATATCAGAGTACATTAGTCAGATTAACTTCGCATTAGGCTAAAAACGAGATGGATAAGAAATAAATAACACTTCTCATAAACTATAAATCAACACTAAACTTCACAAGGAGCAGACAGTTCACACTGTCTGCTCCTTGTCTACTTCCCTTCAACAAACCAATTAGGGTTTTCATAAAATAAATGAGTTTCTTTATTTTGTATTCTACAAATATAGCGTATCCCCTGTCCCCCAGCTTTTAGACTTGCAGCTTGTCGCTTGTCGCTTATCTATTATTTTATCAACCTCAAATATACGTCCATCCTCCCATACAATTGATAGTGGTGTCATATTCCCTCTAGTGTCAAAGTGCACATTAACCTCTACATTAACTTTTCGAGCGATAGTCTGCCTCCTACTTAGTGAAAGAAACTTACCGGATGAATCACATGGTCGCTCTTTGGGTCAAGATTAGAGAGTGTCTTATCGGCTAGCATTATTCCTCGCTGTACACTAAAGTGTCCAAACCGACTGCGAATAGAATCTATCGTATGCTCTAATGTATCCTGTTTTTGCATATGTGCAACGTCCGGCATAATGGACAACTGCATATCCTCTTCATCTGATAAATTGCACGCCTTAATTGCCATGCTTCTAATAGGTATTCCACTTTTATGATGAATTTTATAAAGTTCAAATGATTTTTTAAATATATCCTCTGAGGTACAACTTGGAAATACAAGCTTTCCTTGTCTGTCAATTGAATACAAATTGTTATCTCTTATAGTAATCTGTACTGTAGTAAATTTAAGCTCGTATTGTCGTAATCTCGCCGCTACGCTCTCACACAGCACATACATAGTTACCTTAACATCTTTCATCAGCAATAAGGTCATGCGGTGTTGTAGTGCTATTACCAACGCTTTTAACGAGAGATTTAACTTGTATATTATTTACCAGTGATGTATCATAGCCATTTGCAAATTTCCAAAGCATCAAGCCATTTTTACCGAGAATTTGTTGTAAAAAATCCGTATCGTTTTTAGCAAGGTCCCCTATTGTTTTTATGCCATATTTCAAAAGTCTTGCGTGAGTTGCACGACCAACATATAATAGTTCATTTACAGGAAGTTGCCATATTGTTTCTTTAAAGCCTTCCTTTGTGATTACGGTGGTTGCATCAGGCTTCTTCATATC
>JBAQWI010000197.1:0-4371 GCA_049298835.1 Oscillospiraceae bacterium | reverse complement strand
GAATAGCCCTGAAGCTATCTGTTGTAAGCTTTCATGAGATATTTCCATATAGGTTTTGGTAACTTCACTCATATCGCCATTTGGTACATCTATGGTTTGAGATGTGTTTTCATAACGTTTTGACATTTCTTTAATAATTGCATTGAAAATATCCTCTTTGCCTTTAAAATGGTTGTAAATTGAAGCACCCTTTATTCCGACAGCAGCGGCAATATCCCTCATTGAAACACCCTCATATCCTTGTTGTGAAAATAGATTGAGACTTTTAAATATTATTTTTCCTTTTGTGGAAATCACTTTATCCACGGACGTTTTTTGTTCAGCCATCCGTTCTCCTCCCAATGATTTTTATCTGTTATATTCCATTCGTTTGATTTTTGGGATAATCTCATCATAGAAAATGTTATGGGGTCGGTAAAATTAGCACCATTTCCTTTGGCAAAATAATCTCTAATTACACCTACAGTGATTACTTTTCCAACTGGAATTCGTTTCATAATTTTATCATATTCGATAGGTGGAGCAAAGAACATTTTAGAACCGCCATATTTTTTTATGCTTGCTTCATCTGTAATTATTTGAATTTTAGGCATATCTTTACTGTTTGCAAGCATGACATTAAAATCTTTTTCATGTTCGTTTGCTATTAATATCACCTCTTTCACAAATAATTATATGATTTATTTCGCTTAATGCAATGAAACAGTTTTATTTTTATAAAATTATATAAACAATCTTTAGTTGATTATACCATATATAAGAAAAAAGCAATCCGGTTTTTCAACCGAACTGCTTCTCTTGTGTCATTTGCTCAATTTAGATGCTAACTTATAATAATGCTCATAAGCTCCCTTGAAAACACGAAATCAATATGTGTTTACTATTGTACAGCAATGTAAAGAAAGCAGTGAGCCTTTCCGTCTTTCGTATATTCGGCCGCAACGCTGCTTTCATAGTCGCTGGTAAATGCTCGCCCATATAAAACACCAAGTAGCATAAGCAAAAGACCCTCACTCCAAAACTGATATGCTTGTCCTTTTATGCAAACGAGGCGATATATTTATCAATCATTTTCAGATACTCTTTCTTCTTACCCTCTGAAATCCATGCGATACCAAATGAGTTCCTTGCTATCTGGACCACATCATCCTGGGATAACTCATACTTCTGAGCCAACGCATAGAGATCATCCGAGATGTAGCTCTGAAAATAGGCCGGATCATCCGAATTCACAGTAATCTGAATTCCCTGATGAAGCAACTCCTGCATTTCTTTTCCCTTCATGTCATCTACTACAAAACTATTGGATATAGGGCAACAGGTCAGCCCAATGTTGTGTTCTTTTATGTAGGCTATCAGGGAGGGATCCTCTACGATATTTGTACCATGGTCCAACCGCTCTATGCCAATTTCCAATAAGGCTTGCCTAATATGCTCAATTGAGTTTTCCTGATCAATATCGCAATGCATGGTAATATGGAATCCGTCTTTCTTGGCAAGAGCAAAAACTTCTGCAAATTTCAGGGGCGGGTTGTTTCGCTCATCCGAATCAAGACCAATGCCAATAAATTTATCCCGATAAGGCAACGCTTGTCGGTAAGTCTCCATTGCCGATTCCGCCGTCATATCGCGCAAGAAGCACATGATCAGGTTTGCTTCCACCCCAAATTTGCGTGCCTGCAGCGTCGCCTCGTAATATCCGTTAATCACAGTTTCAAACGGAACACCGCGGGACGTATGCGCCTGGGGATCAAAAAACATTTCTGTATATTTTACATTGTGTTCTTTGGCTTTCTTTAAATAATCCAAGGCCAGGGCACAAAAATCCTCCTTATCCTGTAAAACATTCATTGCGGGATAATAGACCTGCAAAAATGAGGTTAGCGAATCGAACTGATACGCGGCTTTTACTTCTTCAATGGTTTGCTGGCCGATGTTAATGTGATTTTTTTGGGCCAAGCGCAATTTTAGTTCTGGCTCAAGTGTTCCTTCAAGATGTAAATGAAGCTCTGCCTTAGGTAGACCTTGGATAAACTCTTTTGTAACCTTCTTATTAGACATATATCTCTTCCTCCCTAGTTGTATAGATACCTTAATTTTTTGCTTTTTTGTTAAAACACTTAGTGTTTCGTACATTAATTATACGATATCAATAGAGCAAAGACAAGTGTTTCCCAAGAAAATCTCCTATGAAGTAAGTTCGTTATGTGTCTTCGTTAATCGCAAGATATCACGCAACTCCCAATTAGCCCTGAGTGATTACAGCGGCAGAATCTACGCTTTGATTTGATTAATTTCATTTACTGTATGAGATTCGCTGCAAGGAAGCGGACAAATTTATTACCTGGACAGATTTCTTCGCTTGTATATCTATGTTGATTGTTTTTAAGCCAATCATGTAAACAATCTGAATCCCATAAATGTAAGAATAGAACGAAAGCTCCATGTGTGGGTTCAAATCCTGACACATGGAGTTTACGTTGACGTTAGGGGTTATATCGGAAATCGTCACATTTTTTAGGTGTGTATTTGAACTAACAGCATAATGTGATGACGTTCACTTTGAGAGGAATTTAACTTGGCGAGTAATTTGGGCTTTAAGCTTAAAATGTTATATTATACACTTTCTTTGTTTTGATCTTCCAAACTTTCGGTTACCATTTGCAATAAATAATCGCCTAAGTCCTCTGCAAGTACATCAACATAATAATCGTCTTTATCATCATAATTTCTACCAACAGGAACTGCAATAATTCTAGGTTCACCTTTCGCATTTAAATGTTCATAATCAAAATAAGCTATTTCTTCATCATAATCGTAAAGAGGTATCCATTGCTTAAGTATACCACACTCATTTCTAAGATAAATAGTATTTAATACAGCAGAACTAAAAGGCGGTCCCTCAAAAGCCCCTGGATAAATACCATAGAATACACAACCGTCATAATCTAAATAGCCATATTCTTTATAAAATAGATAATGTTGTTTGGATAGCTTAAAGTCAAAAGCTTGCTCCGCTTTTTCTATGAACTCATCAGCCATTTCACCGTGAATATCATAATAATCAATATTTTTTGCCAGTTCCATTGCTTTTTCAAAATTTTCTAAGCTCATTTTTATTCTCCTTCAAATAATCTTTTATACGGCGACCAAGTCGATTATAGCTTTTTCACGTTCTTTTATGGCATTTTCTATGGAAAATGGATTGATTTCATTTGGGTTATCCGAAAGTACAATCTGCATATTTCGTTGCAACGTATCCATCATATATTCTCGCTCAGGCATCATAGTATTTAATGCCTTTACGATGGCATCATGTAACCTAGATTCTTCAATAGTAGGGGAGTCCTTACAGTATTTTGTTCCGTGGTCTAAGCGGTTGATACACCGCCACACGGTTTTTGTTTTACCTCGTTTTGACCATGTAACACGCTTGTATGGTGTTCCACAGTCGCCACATATAAGGATTTCCGTGAGTGCGTATATTAACTTAATAGATAATGCAATAAAACATTTAACTGTAATGGATGTTGTTTTCTTTATTCTACTGCCCCATCATAGATTTTTAACATTCTATAACCAACCCCTATATGTGTTTGTATATATTGGGGTTTTGATGGAGTAGGTTCGATTTTTTTTCTTAAAGTTGCCATAAACACTCTAAGTGATTGAGTGTCATCAGGCAAAATACAACCCCAGATTTCTTTAAGTATAAAATTATGAGTCAAATGGCAAAGAAGAAATTATCAGTTCTAATGAACTATTAAAAGGGGACATTGTTCTTGTTAAAAACGGTGAAGTCATTCCAAATGACGGTGAAGTAATAGAAGGTATTGCATCTGTAGATGAATCCGCTATAACTGGTGAGTCGGCTCCCGTTGTAAAAGAATGTGGTGGAGATTTTGCATCAGTTACCGGTGGCACTACAGTTGTTAGTGACTGGTTAAAAATAGAGATTACTTCTTCTCCTGGTGAATCATTCCTTGATAGAATGATTGCAATGGTCGAGGGTGCTTCACGCAAAAAGACACCAAATGAAATTGCTTTAAACACGCTACTTGTTGGTCTTACAATTATCTTTTTAATTGTTATAGTTACTCTTTATCCAATTGCCTCTTACTGTGGTGTGAAAATCCCAATTTCAACACTAATTGCATTGACAGTATGCCTAATTCCAACTACAATTGGAGCATTGCTTTCTGCAATTGGAATTGCTGGTATGGACAGAGTTACACGTTTTAATGTTATTGCAATGTCTGGTAAGGCAGTTGAAGTATGTGGCGATGTCGACACAATGATTCTTGATAAAACAGGAACAATTACATTTGGCATTAGACCTGACGATGACGTTTGCTATGCAATAGTTAGAGA
>JBAQWI010000196.1:0-2318 GCA_049298835.1 Oscillospiraceae bacterium | reverse complement strand
TACGTCATTTATAGATCTCAGTAAATCAATTTATGGATATCAGTAAATAGATTTATTGATATAAATAACTGACTATGGATATTAATAAATAAATTATTCATTACAATAAATCGCATTATTATTTATTGACAGAAATAACAGATTTAAGTAAGTAAGTAAGTAAGTAAGTAAGTAATCCTTTTATTACTGCATTGACAAAATCGCATTCAGTTTACATTTAGGCTACAATAAGAAAGTTCAGTTATAATAATAATAATTTAAGACTAACAATATATTACTTAAAAATAAATCAAATTATGGTAGAGATTAATAACAGTTTAGATATAGCATTTTGAACAAATAGGTTTTACGCAGGAGGGAATCTTTAACATTGGGTATCTCTCTGTCATGTTGACGTGCCCGGAGATTATAAATTGTTATCTTTTTTGGAGGGAGCATGTGGTGAAGAACATGAAGATGATTACAAGTTATTGACGAAAAAAGTCTCAGATCAGCTGCCTCACACAGATCTGAAAAAGAAGGATGGCCAAGAGGCAAAAACCCTTGCTTGATTATTTTAGTGAGCATAGCCTGTAACTGCTGTTTGGATGCTGCGTCAAGCATACACCACCACACCTGGGAAGCATAGGTCGCCCTTGATACAAGTGTTGCCGATGTCACTTCCCAGAGGGCAGCTTCACGCAGGCCATGAGCTCTAAGGGTCCGGATGGCATAAACATTTTGGGAACACCTGTTCACAATATGTTGCACATGCTCCCGAAATGACAAGCCACTCTGGTATGTGACACCCAAAATTTTCATTGAGTCAACACGTTGCATGCCTGCATGAGGTGGGGGAATGTTTCCCAACTTACTTCTCGGTCGGCATACAATTAATTCTTTAGTCTTAGAGATATTGAGGGAGAGGTTATTATTTTTAGCCCAGATGGTTACGTGATCTAATTCCTCTTGTATGGTGTGGCTATTAATGGAGGGCACCAAGAGGAATCCGTCATCAGCGTATTTTGGCATCCTATTTCCTTGGTTTTTGGGATGCAAATCAGATGCATTAATGACGTAACTAATGGGCCCAATCCCAGAACCTTGTACGATGCTTGCGTTGATTGGCAGGGTACACGATATATCTCCATTGAATTTGGTTGAGTGGGTTCTACCAGATAAATAATTGATCAACCAATTATGCACTTCGTCCTCGACGGGAAGGGCGGACAGTTTTGTTAACAAGGTTGAATGACGTACTGTGTCGAAGGCCTTAGAAAAGTCGAGAGAAATTAGATGAACATAAGGATAGTTTTGTAACATCTCAGCCATGGTTTGAGTTAAATTTATCAAGGCGGCCGTGGTCGACCCAGTTGGCCTAAAGGCAAACTGGTCAGCAAAAAGATGGGTGTAGTCCGGATTAGTTAAAGCAGGATATAAAAATATCCGGACAACTAACTTTTCTAAGACCCTCGACAATATTGAAGTTACAGAGATAGGTCGAAAATCGGAGCAGCCATTCGGCTGAGAAATTTTTGCAATTGGTGTTATTATGCTTGTTTTCCATTGGGTGGGCACCTCACTCCTTGCCAATGATAAATTGTACAGATCTGAGAGCGTCTTGGCAAGCAAGGGAGCAGAAATACGAATAAACCAAGAAGGAATTCCGTCGGGACCTGGCGAGGTTGGCTTCAGTTTGTCCAATATACCAAAGACCTGTCTCTCATCAATATGGTTTGGAATTGCAGGTGCAGTGACCAAGACAGCTGGCGCCACATAATGGGCATCAGTCGATATGCTTGAATAGTGTGCGTTTAGCTGGGAAGCATTAAATTTACTCTTAGAGTTCTGCATCCCAATTTCTTTCCCTGTTACGGATCTAACTTTTGCCCACAGGTCTTTGGTATTCTTAACATTAGAAAATGTGGAAGTATTGTTTTCAATTATTTTAGCAAGAATTCTTTTTGCAAGCGCATCGGCAGCCTCCATTTTTCCACGTCGCATAAATTTATTTTTCAGCCTGAGCATATGTTTGATTTGAGGCGTCATGTATGGAGGGTCACGGTTGGTTATAGTAACAAGTTTAACAGGATAAAATTCATCGAGTATTTGGTTCATCTGGGCATAAAAAGTATCAAATATTACTTGAGTTGACTGATGTTCTAAATCAATTTTAAAGTCTACAGAATTATTTTTGATAGCACTGAGATATTTTGCATTGAGAGCTGGTATACATTTGCGGTAACTACATTGAGTAGACGCTTTTTTATTTTCCTCGCTAGTAGATACTGTTCCTGAAGTGGCATATATAGCCTTGTGGTCAGTTATCACTGTGGATG
>JBAQWI010000195.1:0-2079 GCA_049298835.1 Oscillospiraceae bacterium | reverse complement strand
TGAATGCTAAGTTAAGTGAAGTTGGTTTGAACGATAGAAATATCATGAACATATCAATAAGCAGCGCTAGTGAATAGCCAACATAAAAAATTACTTGAGCAAATCTCGTTGTACGTTCATCAGGAATCGCAGATGCAATGAGGTCATATACAAAGAATTTAATGACAGCGAATACCAAAACTGCTTTTATAAAATCTAGTATTGATTCCCATGGTTGAGAATCGGTGATAGATCCAGAATAGAGATTTGAAGTGTAAAATAGGTGTCCCGCAAGTCCAGCCAGTAGCAATATTACCGCAGCAATTAATGTTCTAATCAAAATATTTTTCATATTCATTACATAATCATAACAAAAAGCCTCCAAAATGGAGACTTCTATATAGTGCTTATGCTTAGCAGCCTCTCATGGAAGAGTTAAGTACTTATTTATAAAGTTTGATGTTCTTGTTTTAGAATATCAAGTTCAACTTCAAGGTCGGAAAATTTTTCTTGTAGAAGATTCTTTGCATCACGAATGCCCATGTTGTAGATTTCGGGCCCATACACCTCAAGTACACTATCTATTACATCTTGAGCGGCGATATAACCTACGGCAGAGTCACCAATTTCTTCAATACGAGCAATGACTAAGTCAATGACATGTTTTTCTGCTTCTTTAGATATCGAATCAAACTTCTTGATCATGACGTAATTATAACAAAAATTGACCCCACATTTGCAGTCTATTTTTGAACATAAGCTTTATGGCAGCCGCTAGTGGACGAACTTCGAACTATTCAGTGACTTAATATAGTCTTTTGCCCTATCTTGAAGACCCGGCCACACGTCAGGAGCGCTCAAAAAATCATCAATCGTTTGAAGAAAATATTCGAGACCTTCATCACCAAATACTATCAAAGTTTCTAAGCTTTTAGGTAATCTTGCTACTGGAAAGTAAAAGAATTCACCTTCAATAATAGTGCTGGGATACCGACGCACGTATTCAATATTGGACTGTTGTATGATTAATCCAAACTCTTCTTCTACTTCTCTTTGAAATGTGTCGAAAGGAGTCTCTCCTTCCTCTTTTCCTCCACCCGGAAAATCTAGATATAGGGGGTACATTTTTGGCTTAGTATCCCTTCTGTATACAAGGATCTTATCACCAATGAACACTAGGCCTTTTGAACCATTTAGCAATGGATCAAATTTAAAGAATTCTTTCATGCCTTAATAATAACAAAAAGCCTCCATAATGGAGACTCTTTTATAATGCTCATGCTTGGCAGCCCCTCGTGGAAGAGTTAAGAACTTTTATAGCGTTTCAAGAAAAAGATCTATGTCGTCCTGCGATCGAAGAATAATAACATTTTCGTTCTCATTTGGTATTTCAAACTCATTTTCAAACTCATTCATTTGATCGAGGCTGATCACTCGCCTACCGGGCTGATCTCCTACAAGTACATTTTTCTCTCGTCGTTCTAATCTTACTTCTTTGGGGGTGTCTATGAAAACTACTTTGTAGCCAACATCTAACCTATTCGCGGTATCTTGAAATTGCTTGCGAATGTCATATTTGTGATTAACGAAATCAATTACGAGATTAAAGCCTTCTGAAACGACGGAGCTAATGACAAGCTTCGCAACCTCAATCATTTCAGGATTCTTTATGCCATATTTTTTCTTGATATTCGTTGCCCAAAAGTGAGAATAGTTTTTATCCGTAATATTATTAGCTAAATAAGATTTTCCAGAATACTGGAGACCTGCTAGCACAATGACCGTAGGGTTATTTGAGATAACTTTCCCGAATACAATTTCTTTTGATACTTCATCGGCAATTTGAGCAAGATTCATAGGTTAACTATAACAAAAATAGACCACAAAACAGTAGTCTATTTTAAACATAAGCTATATGGCAGGGGCACGAAGAATCGAACTTCGGTTTTAGGTTTTGGAGACCCATGTATTAACCACTATACGATGCCCCTTCGGAAAGTTCGCTCTGCATGACAATTTGCGCATACAATTTCACACTTCGCGATCTCAGCGTTTATTTTAGCATAGTTATTGTAATTTACCAGATCAGCTATTGAGTAC
>JBAQWI010000194.1:0-2928 GCA_049298835.1 Oscillospiraceae bacterium | reverse complement strand
ATTAATTTTATGCTCAATTTACGCTGCTATTAATATTCCAGCAATTGAATAAATAGGGGAAATTTTCTTACTCTAGGTTATTGAAATTTGCCACCAAGCGAAGAGTCAATCTTGATGTTGAATGCTAGTAATATAGCTTTTCAATACTTGCAATCTGCGCGCCACTTCCTCATCTGGTGCAGCTAAAGCACAGTACAAATACCCATAATCCATCTCAATTGGCTCAAAATCAGACCAGTCATCTAACGCCTTGATTTCGTCGGGTACAGGCAGTTCATTTAATTTGTAATAAATTCCATTAATGGCCAATCTATTTGGGGTTCTATGATAAATAATCTCTTTAGCTAAAATTTTACAACCCAATGGCGCACCACGCTCACTAAAAACCTGAGTGTCTAATTTTAATAAATCTTCAATCTCAAATCCATGAGGCGTACCCTCCACATCAGGTGCGTAGTCGATTGAAATTTTCCTTGCTTTGTCCAAAGCCAATTCAATATTTTTAACGTATGTACTCGGTTCAAATATATAAGTGTCGTATTGAAAGGGTTCAGTGAGATTTTCATAAAAGGGTCGTTCACTTTCAGGCACATCGTAGATTGACAACGGATGTGGTACTTTCCACTCAATCTTGTCAGCGTAATGCTTTACCAAGATTCCATTGTCAATGCCAGCACAACCCGCACTACCACAGCCACAAGTAACAATTAAACACTCTGATGAAAGTTGGCAGCTTTTGACAAGCTCTTTTAAGTCAATAGGGTGATTAGGCGCAATATTATGTCCATTAATCCAAACAGACTGTATTATGAAATGCGACATGAAATTGTTATAAACATCTGTGTATTTTTCAACCTCAATTCGTATTTCAAATTGATCGTAAGTAATTTTATTAAACTGAATCTCCTTCATTGGTGGATCCACGCAAATTTATTAAAGAATAACTTTATGCTTTGCGTTATTTTTGCTCAAGTATTTAAATAGGGGAATTTACTCATCTAACTCACTTAACTCAATCTCATCTTCATTTGATACAAACTGATGCCCCTTAAACACTTGATGTCCCAAAAAGTGAGCGATTAGAATTTCACGGACAAATCTTGAAAGTTTGATATTTGCTTGATCAGCTAAAGCCTGTAGATCAACTTTCATTTTGCTTGGTAAGAATATTTTTAGTTGCGTAATATTTTTACCTAACTCTTCAATTGATTCGTTTCTAGTTGATCTGGAAAAACGTATATCACTAGAAAAATCTAGTACTTCTGAGGCTTTAACTTTTGGTGGCTCATAAAATATACCCGTTTTATTAACGCGCATTCTTTCCAACTCATGCGCGCCATACAAGTAAGTTACAAAAAAATGCTTGAGATACTCATTCGCGAACATATCGCTTATTTGCATCATATCCTTTAGAGCTAAATCAATGGTAGTTGGCACATAAACTCTTAATGTTGCATCATCTTTGGATAGGTCGAGCAACCCACGATCACCCTCATATAACGGGCTTAAAGGTGCGCGTTCTTTTGCTTCTTTTTTTGTAATATTTTTTCTGCCAAAAATCCAGAACATGCGTCCTCCAACAATAAATAGGGGAAAAACCTAAACCATAGCCTAATCTAATTGAGATTCAAATTTAATTCAATTAGAGTGGAAAAAATGTAATTAATCACGGTAACGCCAAAGCCGTCTATTTGGCAATAAGAGGAGTTTAAAATGAAGTTAGCGTTAATTTCACTAGGATTACTAATATCAACTTCTGTGCTTGCTGATACTAGTTACAATAGAATTGGCAATACAATTTATGGATCAGATGGTTCGTCATCAACAAGAATTGGAAACACCACATATCGCTCAGACGGGTCAAACGCCACTGATATTGGAAATCATAGATATGAATCTGATGGGTCAAGCTCAACAAGAATTGGAAACACTAGGTATAATTCAGACGGTAGTTCATCAAGTCGCATAGGAAATACAACTTATGGTTCTGACGGAAGTTCATGCAGGCAAATTGGAAACACCGCTTATTGCGATTAATTACTAAATTTTAGTCTTATGCAGCATCTTAAACTTTAGTTTTGAATTAGAATTTTAACGTTGGTATTGCCAACAGCTCTGCTCGAAGTATCGGTGTCGTACTTATTGTTTACAATATCCGCCCGTGATAATGCAGGGCTTCTTTTATCATCTTGCTATCGTTTCGCACGTTCAGAGTGACGGTGTTGAATAACAACATGGCATTACTCGTAGCGGGATGATCCCAATACTATGACTATTCTTACATCAGATTACTTAAATCTTGGAAACTGCGTAATAAGGTTTGCAGATTGTCCAAATGACATTACTGAAATTGAAACATTTGTCGGTTTTACTGATGAAATGAACTGCGAAATAATCTTTAAATTTCATGAGTCATTGCTAGAGACATATTGTGGTATTACACACTCATTTTCAATGTTTGACCCACACTTAGCTTCACAATACAAAAATCCGTACGAAATACGTGCAATTTGTACTGAGATGCTTCATTGGGCGCAAGTAATCATGAGGTGTAATCCAAGGGTTTTGGATAAGCATTTGGATATTTACTCTAAAACCAAAATTGCCAAAACCGTCAATGCTGAGCAATTGCGCCTAGATATGATTGAAACCATCATGCATCTAGTCAACAACCTATCTGTTATCGCTGCAAATCAGCATGTGTTGGTCATAGATGGTATTTAATCTAAGCTTATATTTTCTTGAAAATAACACAAATAATTTCAGGCGGGCAAACTGGGGTAGATCGTGCGGCATTGGATTTTGCAATCATAGCTGGCATTCCTCATGGTGGATGGTGTCCACTTGGGCGTACTGCCGAAGATGGCATTATCTCAGATAAGTATGAACTGACAGAAATGTCACATGGTAGCTATCGGCAACGAACGC
>JBAQWI010000193.1:0-1923 GCA_049298835.1 Oscillospiraceae bacterium | reverse complement strand
GGCCAGGATTGAATGAATGAATGAATGAATATAATTTAATACCCGTTTCGTTGTCAAATGACAACATCGGGGACGTCTCGGATGTACTGGACAACTCACCAGCTCCACTCAAGCAGCAAGCTGAACCGAACAACCGAGAAAAGGTAAAAGCCAGGTCGAAAATCCGAGTAAGTCAAGCCGGGTAGAAAGTAAGACATTAATGTGAGAAAATAAAAGTTTTAAGTGAAGAACGAAATTGTTGTAAAGATTGAGAAGAACGTAAAGGCAAAGGAAGAGAATTCCAGACAGAAGGATCAGCAAAAGAAAATGAGCGACGACCATTTTCAGAATCAATAGACACAGCGGGTAAAATTGAACCATAATAATAATAATAACTTTTGAATCGTTGTTTTAGAAAATAAATTTTCTTCTTCTTCTTTGGTAGGTATAATAAAAGCATTACTTGCATACTAAATATTGGCCCTAATTTGGCTTACTAAATGAGGCGTGCTATAGGAAAAGGTACCATGTCTTAGAAATGGAGTTATTAGCATATCGGTATAGTTGAATGAAAATGAAACAAAATAAAACAAAATTGAACATGATAGCTTCATAAATGACAAATTTATAGCATTTGTTAGGAAGTGACAACCGAAATGTCATTTGGTAGAAAATCGAAATTGAAAGTTCCCCTAATTTAAAACGTTTGCTTTATTCTATGTACATAGAATTTCTATGTACGTAGAATTCTATGTACATTTATTCTATGTACATAGAATAAAGATTAAAAGATAATGACATAAATTAGCAAAACTACTCCTCTGGCCACACCTGAGCCCTCCCTCTCTCCGTCTCAGGTCTGGCCACTTACCGGCTGTGCCACATGAAATCTTCTCCGCAGCGCCATCGCTGCATCATCGAAGAAGTATTATAGTCTTTGCGTACCCACCGCCTACTAGGACTGTAACGCAAACCCGGCACAGCCGGTAAGGGACGACTGATAATCCTACAAGCGTCCCTATAGAAAAATCAACTAAGCTTCAAGATGCTAAACGTGTTTATAAAGACATAGTTTTTTAACTAACAAAATTGTGGTGTTCAACTTTTTTAGGCAAAATATATATTCGATGGCGATGGTTATACAATGACGTTTTTCTTTTGAAATTTTTTTTAAATTTTTTTAAAATTATGTATATCAATTTAATTGCTGAAAAAATACATATTTTTTACAAATATTAATGCAAAGTTTTTGCCAATATATGACAAGGGTTGTTGAAAATTTTCAACTTGTGCTGTTCATTTTTTTTAGGCATAATATATATTCGATTCGCTAGATGGCGATAATGAAATACGTACTAGGTTATACAATGACATTTTTCTTTTGAAATTTTTTTTTCAATTTATTTACAATTACGTATACAAATATAATTGCTGAAAACATAAATATTTGTTTTAAACATTAATTCAAAGTTTGTGCCAATGTATGACATGTGGTGTTGTAAAAGAAAACATTAAGAATTTTTTTGTTTAACATTTTCATCTAAACACCTTTTTCATGACTTGGTACCTTTCCCAAAGAAGACTTGGTACCTTTTCCCAAATTTCTTAACAAGTACTTTTTAACAATTATCAGTTTGAAAAAAATTTTGTTTTTTCAAATAATCCATTATAGTAATAATCAAACTGTTACAAAAAGTAATAAACCCATTTTCGAAAATTTCCACCTACATGTCTTTTATGGCGAATATCTCCTAAACTAGAAACTAAGACATGGTACCTTTTCCTATAACATGCCTCAAATATTGGCCTAATTTGGCTTACTAAATATTGGCCCTAATTTGGCTTACTAAATATTGGCCTAATTTGGCTTACTAAATATTGGCCCTAATTTGGCTTACTAAATATTGGCCCTAATTTGGCTTACTAAATATTGGCCCTAATTTG
>JBAQWI010000192.1:0-12656 GCA_049298835.1 Oscillospiraceae bacterium | reverse complement strand
GAAAGGAATGCCTTGTATTGGGAAATATTTTTGTACGAATTTTTCTAAATTGCGGTAATGCGCCTGTGTATCGGACCTACTTTTTCCAGTCGGATGACTATCTCCACCTATCAACAGCAGTTCCTCGCCATTCATATCCCGAATAGACCGCAAGGAACGCGTAGGCGATTCCACGCTGATATACATACTTTCTGGGATTGCACCCATCACTTTTACGGCAAGGGCATACGAGCGAGAAATGGCAAGCTTAGAAAAATACAGCCCATTGAAGTCATTAAAAGGATAGTGGGTAGCAACGACCACTTTTTCGCAGTTTAAGGATGTTCCATTTTCCATGATAACGGTTGTTTCATCTTTCAACTTCACTGCGCGTGTTTGTTCATAAATTATACCACCGAGCCGCTGGATCTCTTTTATTAGCCCCGCCAAGAATTTGACAGGATGAAATTGTGCTTGGTCCGGTAAGGTGAGCGCTAATTTTGTATCAAACGGAAGCTCCTCTAAACGGCCTTCTGTCAAAAAAGCTGTTATGCCGAGGTCTTCATAAGCCTGGGCTTCTTTTTTAATTTGTTCGGCGCCTTTTGTAGTTGTAGCATATACTACAGCTTTCTTCTTTTCGAAATCACAATCTATCTCCAATTCTTCGCTTATTTTTTGAATAAGCGCGAGACCTTCGATATTTGCTTCGTAATAGAGGCGTGCATTTTCTTTACCAAAAGTGCGAATGAGTTCAGCATAGAGAAGTCTGTGTTGAGCGGTAATTTTTGCGGTTGTGTGGCCCGTGACACCGGATAGAAAATCCCGCGCTTCAACGAGCGTCACTTTTCTCCCTGCTTTTATCAATAAGTACGCGGTGATGATGCCGACTATACCACCTCCGATCACGCCCACTTGGGTTTCGTTATCTGTACTCATTGGGGGGAAATGCGGTATAGGATGGTCAAGCCAATAGGATTCAGGAAAATTTGAAAGATCATGGTCGCTAGATAACTGCGTCATATTAAAGTTCCTCCTCTTCTTATATGAAAACCTTGTTTTGATTATACTACTTCTTCCGACTAGAGGAAAAAGATTCCCTGTGAATGAGTTTAAAGTGTGTTTCTAAGTCTAATGCCCTTTCGATAGGGACTTTTCATAAAGGGTTTTCATTTCCAAATTAAAAATAAGTGTACTAAACTATAAAGTACCAAGACAAAGGAGTGAACTACATGACTGAACCTATTTTGAAGGATCCAAGAACATTGTATCACCCTGGTAAATTTTTAAGCCAAGATCAAGAAACCCCTGCCCTGCAAGAAGAAATGCTGCCGGAACCCGATTGTGGAGAAGAGAGCTATGTAGGCAACCACTTATTAGAAAATCGACGCGTTCTGATCACCGGTGGAGACTCTGGAATTGGACGTGCTGCTGCCATTGCATTTGCAAGAGAGGGGGCAGATGTGGCCATTCAGTTCTTCCCAGGAGAAGAACCGGATGCCCAAGAAGTCGCTGAATACATAGAGAAGGCTGGACGGAAGGCGGTATTACTTCCCTATGATCTTCGAGATGAAACCACCTACCAAGAAATTATCGATAGAACAGTGAAAGAACTCGGTGGTTTGGACACTTTAGTCCTCAATGCCGCGCAACAAATTTCACGGGATTCCATTGCTGAATTACCGTTGGAACAAGTCAAAGATACCTTTACAGTCAATATTATTTCGATGTTTGCATTAGTAAAAGCTGCAGAACCTTATCTGCCAGCTGGTGGTGCGATTATTACGACGACGTCTACACAAGCTTATGAACCTGGCGATAATTTGATGGATTATGCTGCCACTAAGTCTGCAATCGCAAGCTTTACGATTAGTTTGGCGAAACAATTCGCCGAAAAAGGAATTCGTGTGAACGGCGTAGCACCCGGTCCGATATGGACGCCACTTCAACTTGATGGGGGCCAACCGCCGGAAAAATTGCCGGACTTTGGACAAAATACTTTATTGGGTCGCGCTGGGCAGCCTGTAGAATTGGCACACGTTTACGTTTTTTTAGCTTCAAATAATGCCAGCTACGTAACTGCTCAAATTTATGGCGTAACGGGTGGAAGAACTATTGATTTGTAGTCTTGTTTCCAATTAAACCTAGTTCTTTTTCCTTTAAAACCACATTGCAAAAAGGGCAATCGAATACTTTTATACTCACTTTCATTGCCCTTTTTTGGTAATGTATCACTATTTTCTACTCTAATGGACTTTAGTGAGCATTTTTCTTTTTGTGCGCAATTTCATTTTTATGTAATCTACCCTATAACAGAGTACTAGAAAAGAAAGTGGAGGTAATCCTCATGGCTAAATTTGTAAAAGGCGCCTACCGTACCATTTCAGAAGTTCATTCGGTTCTAGAGAGTTTAAAGCAAGAAGGATACACCGAATCAAACATTACACTTATAACAAACGAAGATAAGACGTATAAGGAATTACACAATTCCACAGATGCACAAATTAAATTAGAGGACGATCCTACAGAGGACTATAGTCTTTGGGAAAAAATCATGCACGCTTTCCCTATTTTCTCAAGTAGAGATTATTCGAATAACCCAGAAAATGCACCCTTAGCACCTGAAGAAGACACGTTGCTTGAAGGGTACCAAAAGGAATTAGATGACGGAAAAATCATTGTGTTAGTAGATGACGTCTTCAATAAGGAGAACGCCTTACATTTAGATCAAATAAATACGAATCTGTCGTCTACAAATGATTTCATTGATTCCGATCAGACCCTTCAAAAAACGCCCGAGACAGATTCCCATCCGGATATTGAGTCGATGGAAGACGTCCTGGAACAGGAAACTACATACGTTCCTGAAGAGGAAGATACTCAAAATAATGCCTATCCACGTGATTAAATAAGAACTAATGCCAAGTTAAAAACAATAACCAACTCTTAATAGGGGCTAAGTCATCCTCCTACGTCTCTCTATTTCTTTACCGAAAGATTATATTCTTATGTATTAAATTTAGTAACAAACTCTCACAACGAAATCCCTACTGTAAGCTATATTTTAAGAAGAGGCACAAAAAATAGCTTACCAATAATTGAGGAAGACTACCTTATCATTTGTGATTTATTTATTACAATGCTAAAATGTAAGCGCAAACAAAAAGGAATCAAGGAGGATCATTATGGACAACGGAATAACGCTTTTTGTACAACGAGCTATTAATTGTCAATTTGCCTGTAATATGTGTTTTGATGCCTGTCTGGAAGAAACTGACGTAAACATGTTGATCGACTGTATACGGTACGATCGAGAATGCGCAGATATCTGCGGGATAGCTGTAGATTTTGTAGGTAGGAAAGGAACGCTAACGAAGGAAATCCTAGAAGCTTGCATAAAGAGTTGTGTCAATTGCGCTCAAGAATGCGAAAAACACGAACATATGCAGCATTGTCAAGATTGCGCCGTTGCTTGCAATGAATGTGCAGATGCTTGTAGGGCGATTCGGTGATCCATCATATAGTATTGATCAGGAATCAAATTAGACCACACTCCATTTGATTCCGCCCGAACAGCCAACACATTTTGTTGGCTGTTTTTCTTTAAAATCAACATTTCAAATTTTATTTTAGAACTTTTCTACCTGTTCCAGGTGAATAAATAAAAAAGGATGGTGACAATACATGATAAAATCAAACAAAAAAATACAGTTCTTAATGAGCCTTTTTTCCTTAGGGATTCTGGTGGCATGTGGCAATAACAGTGAAAATGAAAGTACTGATAGCGCAGAAGCAAAAGCTGTTTTAATCGAAAGCGAAACCACTTCCTCTCGAGCCTTAAAACTTACAGCAAGTGCGGATATTCCCTCTATGGATATGATTGCTGCAACAGATTTGGTCAGTTTTACAGTTATGAACAATGTATTCGAGGGCCTCTATACGCTTGATTTAGAGGGACAAGTGATCCCAGCCTCAGCTAAAGATATGCCCGAGGTAAGCGAAGATGGTCTCACCTATACCTTTACAATTCGCGAAGATGCTAACTGGTCAAACGGTGACCCTGTTACAAGTGCGGATTATATTTATGCCTGGAGGAAAATGGTCGATCCTGCTATGGGCGCTGGCTATTCTTATATGTATGACGGACTGATCCGTAATGCATCAGAAATTCTGGCAGGTGAACTGAATCCTGAAGAATTGGCTGTAGAAGCAGTGAGCGATAAATTATTGAAGGTTACCTTAGCCCAACCCACTCCTTATTTTTTGGATCTCTTAACGCTTCCCTTCTTCTTCCCTCAAAACGAGGCTTATGTTGAAGCGCAAGGGGAAACTTATGGTTCCAGCTCAGACACCCTCCTTTATAATGGGCCCTTCGTCATGAACGATTGGAGTCAAGCAAAGGGCGGTAGTTGGACACTTCTTAAAAATGACGCCTATTGGGGGAAAAAAGATATTGCACTAAATGAAATAGTTGTTCAAGTCATGAAAGAAACCTCCACCGCCATAAACCTGTATGAAGCAGATGAACTGGACTATGCAGCTTTGAGCGGAGAGTATGTAGCTGCTCATAAAGAAGATGAGGATTACTATTCTCAAATGAATGCAACTTCCAATTTCATTGAAATGAATCAAGCAGTACCTGCACTCGCAAACGAAAATATTCGTGAGGCTTTAACGAAAGCCTTAGATGTTACACAATACACAGATAATGTCTTAAAAAATGGCTCTATTCCTCTCTACGGATATGTTCCCAATGGGTTAGCTTCTAATCCTGAAACTGGCGCAGATTTTCGGAAGGATGCCGGCAATCTGACGTATTTCAATTTAGAAGAGGCGCAAACGGCCTGGAAGAAAGGGCTAAGCGAATTGGGAGTTGAAGCCATTTCATTGGAATTGATGACAACTGATTCGGAGGATTCTAAAAAATTTGCGGAGTTTTTCCAAAATCAATTACAAGAGAACCTTCCTGGTTTGACGGTGAGCATTCGACAGGTCCCTTTCAGTGTCAAACAAGACAGTTTACGTAATGGAACTTATCAACTAGGAACTTCAAATTGGATAGCTGATTTTGCCGATCCTATAAACTACGTGGAACGGTTCCATTCAGAGATTAATCGTGGAAACTATTCTTTTGAAGATGTAGATGTGCTCATTGAAAAAGCTAAAGCTGCGTATAATGATGCAGAAGCACGTTGGAACTTCCTCGTTGAGGCGGAACAAGTTGCAATTGGAGAACATTACGTACACATTCCTACCTATCAATCTGCGGGCGCCTATCTACTAAAAGACAGTGTCAAAGATTTATATATTCCGGTATTTGGACCGGATAGCTACAGATATGTTTCCATTGAAGACTGAGTAGAAATTCAACCTGTCCTTGATAAGAAAAATTCGAGCTACTAGATTGAGTAGACCCCAATTATAGAAGTAGTAACTACCTTAAGGCAATTGTCGGTATGTGTTTTTTAAATCGAAGGGCAATCGTAACGTATTTTTCTTTCAACCACATTCTTATACAAGCGCAATCACTTGGTACCGTCGTTCATTTTTTATATAATGGCTTTGTAGCAAGAAATAAAATAGCACAATTACTGCAGGCAGCATTAAAAGGAGGAGGAATAGACATGGAATTTCTTTGGTCTTTAATTGTCGGTGGTGTTTTAGGCGCACTCGCTGGAGCATTTTTGGGTAAAGATGTTCCCGGTGGTATTATCGGGAATATCATTGCAGGTTTCGTTGGTTCCTGGGTAGGTGTAACTTTATTCGGAGCTTGGGGACCTGCAATCGGAGGATTTTATATCGTTCCTGCGTTAGTAGGGGCCATCATTTTAATTTTCATTGTTTCCCTTATTTTGAGAACAATGAGAACGAAATAGTTACCCTTCACTAAGAGACGCGTATTGTTCAAGAAATTAAAAATAACGATAGTAGCAGAGACAACGTAAAAGCCCCTACGCTATCGTTATTTTTATTTCAAAACACACATACATATTTTAAAATGTGAAGCCAAAATACCAAACAGTACAGGAAAGGATGATTCATATGTTATGGACAATTGCCGTTATAGTCCTTATCCTATGGGGATTAGGGCTAGTTTCTGCGATTGGTGGAGGACTCATACATATCCTCTTAGTTGTTGCGCTTGTCCTGGTTGTGATTCAACTGATGAGCGGAAAAAAACTGTAACTATTACTTCGTATACAGAATGGAGGAAAATACCATGGTCAAAATATTAGAAGGAATTTACTCTACACAAGAAGAAGCAATAGCAGCTATAAATCGCCTCAAGGATCAAGGATACAGACGAAGCGATATCTCTGTCGTAGCAAATACAGAAGTCCATAGTCATTTTTTCACCAACATGCAGGTGGATACCACAATAGACGTTCACGCTATCCATAATTTAGATGAGGACCACCGTTCTCTTTGGGAAAAAATCAAGGATGCTTTTACCTTAGATGACGCGTATGATGAAGAAACCTATAAAGACTCGCAGTACGATTCTATCAGTGCTCTCCTCTATGACCACCGAGATGAGATTAATCGCGGGGGTATCGCGGTATTGATTGAAGAAGAACCGCCAACTACTACTTACATCGAGGACCTAGGAGCCAATCCAAGGGATGTTATAGACAGCACCCATGAATATGATCCCTACCGCCGAGATAGCCTTTTATAATTAACCTTATGCCTTCTTTCAAGAGAGTGTCGGAAGCTATGTCTTCTGGCGCTCCTTTTCTTGTTAGCTATCAAAATCGTACGGTAGCCTAGTATAATTAAATTTACGAAGAAGGTCCTTTTCCTCCAGTGTTGCAGGTTGCACTCGCTGGGTCCTTAGAAATGAATTCTAAAAGTACCAGATAGTAATCTCGCTCCTCAAAGACGCACGCTAATCATAGGCAATGCGGCTTAAATTTATAGAAATAGACCAATGGATCTACGTACTAAGTAGAAGTGGGTTTTATGGAGGGGATGATTTTAATGAGGAAAGCTAAAGATAGACCACTTTCTATTCTATTTAAGGTCCTGTGGCTTAGCTTCTGTGTTATCAACCTCTTAGCGGGCGCAGGTTTTTTTAGAAGAAAATTGAAACCTCAAAAACAGAAGACAATCGCTACTCATACGGTAATAGAAGACAACCTTATCCAATTATCTCTCAAAGCCCATGACGGAATGCCACTTTCAACCACTGTGTTTCCAAGGAAACACCCAGAAGGCATTGTTCAAATTTTACATGGTGCTACAGAACATAAAGAGCTCTACTACTCGTTTGCATATTTTTTAAATAACAACGGATACGCTGTTATTATTTCTGATTACCGGGGGCATGGTAATTCTGTCAATGACACTTATCCCTATGGACACATGAAGAGTGTTGATGAGCTGGTTGAGGATGCATACAGCGTCACTCACTATATAAAAGAGATGTATCCGGGATGCCCTTTATATATCGTGGGGCACTCTTTGGGATCCATTCTCGCAAGGTGCTACCTCCAAACCCATGACGCTAAAGTAGAAAAGCTCGTTATGACGGGAACTATTAAACCTGTGGGCAAAATAAAACTGTGGTTATTTATGGGCAATTGGGTAACGTTCTATTTCGGTCCCCGTAGGCACAGTAAATTCCTCCATATCGTAGGAGGATCCACTATCTACAAAGCGCTCCCTTACCCGAATAATTTTGTGACAACAGATAAAGAAATGTTTGAAAAAATGCGTGCGGATTCCCTTATGCATTTTAAATGGACAAACAATGGTGCATTAACAATGTTAGAAGCAGCTAACCGTATCAAAGAATCCAAAAAAAATAAAGCACAAAACCCCACTCTTCCGATCTTAAGTCTATCCGGTGCAAAAGATCCTATGACGGGCGGTGTTGTCGGACTGAGGGATACAGAAAAAAACCTTAGAAAAATGGGCTACTCGGATATTTTCATCAAGCAGTACGATGGAAAGTTGCATTCTATTTTATTTGAAACCAATCGGAACAGCGTGTATCAGGACATTTTGAATTTCTTTAAGGAGTAAGAGATATGCCCACTTTAATCTTCTTTTGCTAGCCAAGAGACACACATTGTCTTTGTATTTTTTTCAAAAATCATACACAGAGATCCCTCTTACAGCAATGAGTAGCTTTTAAGCATACATCTTCTTGCTCTACCCCTATTAAAGAACGATTGAATCCTTTGAAATTGAAGTTCTCGTATTTTTTAAGTGATTTTTATCTTACTGAAAACTTCTCTAAAGCGGGGTTTACCAGTTCACCTCATATATTGCTCTTTTTAATCGATTTGAATCGCATTTTTCTCACAAAAAACTACCCATAAGTATACTTTTCTACTTATGGGTAGTTGTCATTATATTTAACTCGATAAGTTTCCGGTACATTTTATTAAATCCATCTCGCTATCCACTAGACCTAGACTTATCAATGATTGCTCATAAAATAAGGTAACATATTTCATTTCTTTTACGTATTTATAGGTAGGAGGTGAAAAAACATGAACTCTTATGAAATGTATATTCAATTAGATCCAGCGCTTGAGCATATCATTGAAGAAATTAGTATCTATTTAGCAAAAGACTATCACATAGTAGCAACTTACCAAGAAATCATGGAGAACGCAGTAATGTCTTTATATTTAGAATTACAGCAAGAGCATAAAATATTTGAATAATCTACTTACAAGTTCCTGAGTCAATTCACAAACGAATAAAACCTACTAAATTGTTTAGTAGGTTTTATTCGTATAAAATTTTTTCTTGATCCATATTTTGGAATGTGTGCATACGTTTTTGTTCTTTTGCTAAAATTTTGTTGGCAAAAGACATAAACCCATTTAAATCTTGTTTTGCAAGCAATTCGATATAAGTTGCTTTGGTTTCTTTCTCAATAATCAAAGGTGGAAATCCTTGCTGTAACAAGGAGTAGTTCAAGATCATACGCCCTGTTCGCCCATTCCCATCAGAAAATGGGTGGATCCCCTCGAGTTGAATATGTGTATCTAAAATACTCTCTAATTTTTCTTCGTCAGTAACTGCGTTCTCCAACCGATATTCTAGCTTTTCCACTAACTGTTGGACTAGAAATGGTGTTTCCCCTGGTGTAGCTGTTTGGAATTCTGCACCTATAATCATGTTTTCGTTCTTTTTGAATTGGCCTTTATCATATTGAAGGCGATCAGTTAAATCAGCATGAATTTCTTTGATAATAGACACAGAAAGCTTGTCGTTATTCTCTAAATGATCCAACAGGTTATAAAAAGCTTGTTTATGATTTTCAATTTCGTAAAATTCACGTACCGTTACCCCACCGCTAACTGGCAGTATACCATTCAAAATAATCGAAACAGTCGCAGGCAATGATATCGTATTTCCTTCGATTCCTGCTGAGTGGTGAGCAAGACGTACCAGTATGTCATCTAAATAATCTTGTGCTATTTTTTTCAAACAAATCATATGACCTCTCCAATAATAAAAATAAGTTTCGACTGTCAAATAATATAAAATAAAGTTGACTAAACACACTAAATATACTAGCAGAGGAGAGGGAATGAGCAAGTGAGCAGAGTTGTACCCTAATATCACTAAAAAAAATTTTTTGAGTGAATTAGAGTACAACATGCTTATGCAAGTCCGTTCTAGCGTCGGATCGGTCAGTCGCGTGTTTCGCATCTGTATGCGTTGGTGTCTTTTCAACACACCTGAAACCCTCTTAAAATCCTCCCTAAGAGCATTGTTTCAAGTTACTGGGTTTTCGGCCCAGGATTACCACCCCCGCCGTTATCGGCCGCGGACGCCATTCGGGGAGAGCATGCATACAGTAATGCTCTTGATCCCCTAGCATTATTTATTGCAGCGGCTAATGCTTAACCTTTCCACTTCGTTTCTAAATTAATAGATCGCTGCTTGGCTCCAACGATGTAAAAAAAGCCTTTGTCATTTGTCCAGGTGCTTGGTATAATGACAGTACATAAATCGTGAGTTATGTTTTGTCCTGCGAACGCCAATTCGTGGGGCTTTTTTTTGTATTCAATTTTTAACCTCTATCAAGCCTTATAAGATACTCATAGAAAGCTTCTTCAGTATTTTAAATACTTATAAAGTTACCTTAACCTAACTTATTTTGTAAGTAAACCCTTTAATGCTCTTCAAAACTACACAAGAGTATACTGGTATACCAAAAATACTACGCAGAAGTATACCAGTATACTTCTGCGTAGTATTTTTAGGTTCAAAAACGTCTATAAATAACTACGCAAGAGTATACCAGTATACTTCTGCATAGTTATTTATAGGTCAAATCACGCTTGCGAAATTTAAAATCGCACATATAACTTGTTTTCATTTCCTTTCATTCCGGAATATAAAATACACATAAGTATACTGGTATACTTATGCACCAGTATACCAGTATACTACGCACTAGTATACTGGTATACTGGTATACCAAAAATACTATGCAAGAGTATACTAGTATACTCTTGCATATATTACATTTTTGTTACATCCTTACAAAAGTATCTTTCAAAGGAGTATACCGTTGCATAGTTTTTTATGAATGGTATAATCTATACATGAGTATACTATTGAATATTTTTCGGAGGGACATACATGGACGGAAAAGTATATGTTGTAGGAAATTTTAAAGGTGGCGTAGGAAAAACAAAAGCCGTCACAATGTTAGCGTATGAAGCGGCCACACAATTTAAAGATCGCACTTTAGTAATCGATTTGGATCCACAAGGGAATGCCACACGTGTCTTAGCCAAAACGGGTAATATTGATAATATAGATAAATCTATTACTGACGGATTTCGCGTAGGTAATTTAGAAAATGAAGTGATATCTATTATGCCTAAACTTGATTTGATACCAGCCAATACTTCCTTCAGGAACTTAACAAAAGTATTGTTCGAAAAGTTTCCAGAAGATGAAATTTCTCAAATTTCTTATTTAAAAGAGTTAATCAAACCGTTGAAAGGAAAATACGATCGTATCTATATTGATGTTCCACCAACCATTTCGGATTACTCAGACAATGCAATGATGGCAGCAGACTACTGTATCATTGTCTTACAGACGCAAGAATTATCACTAGATGGTGCGCAGACATATATCGCTTATATGCAGTTTCTCTCTGAAAAGTACAACGCACATTTGCAAGTACTGGGAATCATTCCTATGATGTTACGACAGGGAGGACGTGTTGATACAAAAGTCCTCGATCAAGCAAAAGAAATGTATGGGAATAATGTATTGGGAACAATTGTTAATTACCAGGAACGCTTGAAAGTTTATGACGTGGAGGGTATCCATGTAAACAGAAATATCAGTGGAACTATAGAAATGTGGGACGGAAAGGCACACCAATTATTCATAGATGTTTTGACAGAGCTAGATGAACACGAAAGGTACTTGGAAAGCATTTAGATTATTATCGCGTAGGAAAGGAGTCGTTTTATGAGTAAATCATTTGAACCACTTATCAAAAAGAATAAGAATAGCCTACTAGAAAAAAATGTCAGCATTAAAGGAACCAATGAATTCGATCGGACACCCCTTCGGCCTATTATAACGCCCTCAAAAATAGACATACCGTCTGAGCAAAAAATAGAACAACAATCACAAGAAAAAAGTATTCCAGATAATTTTTTTAAGGCTACAAAAACCGCAAAGTTATCACCCGACGTATTACTTCGATTAAATACTTTGAAACCATTTATTGAAGAGTTAGAAGAGACAGATAAGTCTACAGTTAATGATATGATGCAAATGCTGATTGAATGTTATGTGAATACACGACTCACTACTCGTCAAAGAGAAGGATATAATCAAATGTATGCTCACCTTTTTGAGCACTCAAAAAAGTAAAGCTTCTGATAAATATACCCTGCATTTAATGAAAAGCATGTATAACTGTCAATAAGCAACTTATGATACGCAGTGCTCTTATTTAAGCGTATCCGAGACAAAAGAAGTTTGAAATTCTTTATCCCTTAATACGTATTTAAAAGTAAACATTTTATCACTACTAATGACTAACTTATGATTCTGTAATTCGGTGAAAAAAATATTTTTGACTCAGCCTAATTCGTTAAAGGTAAGTCTAAAGTTATTTTTCCATGAGCATAAGGAGGTCACTCCGCTGCGGTTTTCTCAATCTCTCGAAAACCGCGACAGATCAGGCAAAGCCTGATGCGTCCTCTACTCCGCTCAAAACGACCCAAAAAGGCCTATTTTAATAGGTTTTAATAGGAATTAATAGTTTTTAATAAGACTAAAACACATTTTTAATAACATTTAATAAGAGGATGAAAGTCACCTTAATCAAGAAGTTCTCCCCTCGCTCTACATAATTGAGTAAAGAATGCCGCAGTCCATTCCTATTCTTGCTTTGCTTAAGAATAGGATAAAAGAGTAGAGACTTTTCATATCCAATAGTCTATTGAGACAAAATTTTGTAGGATATACTTTGGGGAAATTTGAATTTTCTTGATAAATCGTAGACATATCCGATTAAGAACATTCATTCAATAAAACAAATATCTGCTGTAAAGAAAACACACACGTACTATTATTTGCAAACAGATTTCCTTTCCTTTGATTGAGTATATGAGTAGGTTGTTTTCTTGATTTGAACTTCTAGTTCGTCGTTTCCCTACTTATATTAATTTCAA
>JBAQWI010000191.1:0-1793 GCA_049298835.1 Oscillospiraceae bacterium | reverse complement strand
TGTATGGGCAGCGTGGTCAAATGTATAGACAGCGTGGTCAAATGTATAGACAGCGTGGTCAAATGTATAGGCAGCGTGGTCAAATGTATAGACAGCGTGGTCAAATGTATAGACAGCGTGGTCAAATGTATGGGCAGCGTGGTCAAACGTATGGGCAAATAGAACACTGATATGATTGCGTGTGTAATATTATCATAAATGAACCTTGATTTTATGCATTCATTAGATTGCAACTCTATTTTTAACAATCTATCATTTTCAATGATTTCAAAAAAATCATCATAATTATTATTACATCAAATAATTATAAATACACAGTGTGTGATTTAGCAGTTGAGTAGAGAGATAGCAAGTGAAGCATAGATCGCCATTAAGTAGTGCTCTAAGCAGTGGTGAACCAGACAATTCTACAGTTTTTTTAAATAATTGCTGCAATAAATTTTTTTATTTTTTTCTAAACTAGATTCATTTTAAGCTGGCCAATCCTAGCAGCCGTGGCGACTTTTACTGAGGTAACTGAATTTGCCAAGGAATTGGTTGAATATCTGATACAACCAGCAAATTCAAAACTCAACGCCAGGCTAGAAGCTCCTCTCTCAATAATTATAGTGAACCGCTCTTATACGATCAAGCGAAAAGAACTGGATTACCTTGAAACAGGAAAGGGTGAGCATGATGACGAAGATACCGAAGATGACGAAAAACTCTTCGAGCTTATGGAAAATATAGAAGATGTGCAGCAAAATAGACAAGACGAGGTAGATGAATGAATTTTAAAAAACTTTTCGAATTAAAAAAACTTTTGGAATTTTAAATAACCTGAAGCTGTACCAATAGGTAGACTCTCTGGGCCACCATAGTTTTATGACAAATGTGTATCAAGAGTATAGAACCTACCCACTTTTAATAAATGTTATTGACATTGTTTAAAGTAGGGGCTACAGTTGTTATCATTCTTATTAGGCTGCGGATTCACCTTACAACTTCTTTCCCAAGGAACTTTGGGAGTGAGACTTTGGGAAAGAACTTTTGCGTAAATTGTTAGGTGTGTCCTATCTTCTTTGCCAAAGTTTTCTTTGCCAAAGTTCTTTGGTCAAAGTTGAATTTATTCAACTTTTCTTTGCTCGCTTTGGTCAAATGTAAGCTTTTGATTGGACAATATAATCACGTGACTAGGTTGCAGTATAAATTGTATAAATCCCATGAATTATTGCATAATGTGTATAAATAATCTTATAAATAATTAAGATGGCAAAAATTAAAAAATTAAATTAAATAAATTGGTCAAATGCGTATTGGATCTCAACAATGCCTTTCAGCATTTATTTATTTATTTTTATTTATTAGAATCAGCCGACTAGCGCCATCTAGCGAAAGTAACATTAGTAAAGTTGTTTTGTATATAGACATTTCAGTTATTTAAAGGTGGTGTCTTAAGATTAACATTCACGCAAAACTAACGACTAATTTCATTTTTTCTGCATGGCGGCCATTATACATAAAAGTTTTCTTGCTGGAAAACTTTTATATACTTTTGTGTCCAACTTTTTCCCCAAAGTGTAAAGTGTATTCCTTGCCTTATATTTATAAACCACATTTCTTTTTTATTTCTTTGTACTAGGTACTTGCACAACTGAAATCAATTGGTCTGGGTCCGGCACTAACAGACCAAGTTCCATCTAAGCCAGCGAAAAGAGAAGCAGAAAACAAGCCTGGTTTTGGGCAACAGATCAAACGTTTTGCGCAGGATGTGTTTGCAAACAAACATTAAATTAAATTTTAAATCTATGTCG
>JBAQWI010000190.1:0-4668 GCA_049298835.1 Oscillospiraceae bacterium | reverse complement strand
TCTCTACACCGTCTACCGTAAAGTGCAAACTATGGGTATCAATTTCTTCAGCTTGACAAAGCTGTTTGATTGTAGTAATGTTCTTCGTTTCAATGACATCAAAGTCATGAATGATTGCATCATTGCTAACTCGTTCACCGTTGAGCATCACCTGTGTTCCCACTACCTTAACTTCACCATTTAAAGTAACCGTAAAGCTAGTAAAGTTTTCCATAAGAGAAGATATAGTAGGACAAGCATCTTCCCCAGCAACTGCTGGTTTTATTAGCAGATCGTCCCCTGTATTCATAAGAGTTGTAAGGCTTGCAGCTTTTCCATTTATTTGAATTTGTGCTGGAATAGGGTGTCCACCACGCACAACTATTTTCTTTGAGTTAAATTCAAAAGTAACACTTTGTCCACTTCTGCCCATTAGCTGATTTTGTTTATAATTGCTCATCAGTAACACATCCATCGCTGTGATAGCAGAGCTTTTAAAGAGGTTCACTGGTTTGCCATTTACAGTGATGCCAATACTTGCTTTATCCTTCAAGTTCATAGCCGTAATCGCAATTCCCATTGGTGTTGCATATTCGGCTGCCGTTACATCTAAATCTGATTCAATCATCTTTTTCATATAATTGCTACCACCAACAGCAACTTTTTTTGGCGATATATCAAGCTGGCCTGCAATCATTTCAGCCATATTTACAAGGCGACTTCCTCCACCAACCAAAAATACTGCGGCAGGTTTTTGTCCGTTAATCTCTAAAATAGCAAGGGCAATAGCCTCGCATAATTTTATTGCACAACCCTTAATTGTTTCAAAAATCTCTAGTGCCTCAATTTCATATTCCAATCCCATAATATCTTGAAAAGAAATAGTATCAATTCCTTGAGAAAGTTGCTGTTTTATTGTTTCTGCAGTTTCAAAGTCCACCAAATAATTTTGGACAATAGCGTCTGTTACTTCATCGCCCGCAAGGGTAACCATAGTGTACGCTGTCACACTTCCCCCGTTTGAAATCGCAATGTCAGAAGTACCTGCACCAATATCCACCAATGCTAAATTTAGCATTCTGAGTTCCTGTGGAATAATGGCATTCATTGCAGCAATCGGCTCAAGAGTAAGACTTGATACAGAAAGACCAATTCTTGTCATAACCTCATACAGGCTTTCAATGACTACGTTTGGTAAAAAAGTAGCAATAACCTCTACTTTTACACATTTTCCCCTATGGTCAACCAACGTAGAAATAGGGTAATCATCCAAATAGTATTTCAAAATAGAATAGCCTACACAACTAAATGAAGCCGCCTCGTCTTCAATCTCTGCAAGTTGATCGTATGCCACCTTAACGGCAGCCAATTCATATTCGGTAGCTTGGTTGCGACTAATTAGTTGTTTTGATTGTATCTTTGTTTCACAAATTGCCATTTGTGTCTTTAAGGAACGACCCGCCGCAGCAACACACACATGAGTAAGCTTTATATTCAGCCTGTTTTCAAGCTTTTCTTTGACCATTCCTGCTATTTTAGCAACCTGTTCAACATCCTCAATTTGTCCGTCAATCATTGCCCTTTTAGTATGTTCCATGCTCTCTATCGCTAAGACTTTAAACATATCTCCATTGGCGACACCCACAACACCAATTACACTTCTTGTGCCAATATCGAGAGCGAAAATCGACTCACCTTGTGGAAATTGTGTTTGGTTTCCCAAAGTTATGTTTGCATCTGTCATAGGTAATACCTCCGTAAATTTATTATAAAAAGCAAAGGATTTCAATCAGTTTATCATTCTTTGAAATCATCATCACTATTAGTCTGTATCTGTATTAACTCTGGCACTTCTTGGCCTAAGGCAGAGCGTTTTCTTGAAAAATTAGAGTGTCTATCCGACAAAGAGTCTAAGTCAGATACTAATGTGGTCTTATTTTTTATATCCGCCGATGTTTTCATAATTTGTCCATAGATTGCAGCAATCACCTCATAAAGCTCAGAGGGAATATTACTGCCTACGTCAAGCATACACATCAGCGATGCTGCACTGTCATCCCGAAAAACAGGAATCCCTTTTTGCTCTGCGATATCAATAATACGCTCGGCAATCTCACCATAGCCTGATGCGATGACAACTGGAGCCATGTCCTTATCAATATTATATTTTAAGGCAACTGCTTTTTTTGATTTAGACTTTGACATCTACACCCGTCCTTCTGTGAGGTAACGTTTTGAACACTTCCATAAGAGAACGTGGACGTTCCAGTTTCGCTACCGAAATATTTTCAAAGTGATAAGATGAGCCTGCTATGGTTTTTGCAATGCTTGTCCCTATTCCAGAAAAAGCTTTTACATATTCACCAGGGCAAAACATCGACATCATAATTACAGAATCTCTAACAATTAATTCAACTTCAAACTGTCCAATTCCCTCAATTTCAAACCCAAGTAACATATGCATCATTCGACCATTATCTTTTTCGTCTTTTTGCTCCTCTTCTTCATTGGGGTTAATCCATATCTCTGCAAAAGACTTGATATCAAGATACTCTACTGGAATAACAAAGTGTAATAATGGAGTGAAGTTGCAAGGTGAAGACAACATACTATGGATAATATTTTCAACCCGATCTGATGTTGTAAGTGATATATCCTTAGATTGTGCCTGTAGCTCAATAATTTTCGCAAGCACATCCATAATTTTTGAACTCTCTTTATTGTTAGTACCTAGTTCAAAGTCCGCTAAAAACCGACGTATCTCAAAAAGGATACGCTGTTTGTCCTCTTGGCTATCCACTTCGGTCAAAAGTGCATTCAGTGCATCCTCCAAAAAATCAGGGTTGTTGTTAAAACGTGACAAATTATAAATAGTGATGGATGACACTTTTTCAAGCTTAGTATTATAGAGTATACTATTTTCAACAAAGCTTAGCAAGGAAATAACTTCCTTTTTTAATGAATTAAACTGTTCAGGTGCTTTCTCGCCACGAAACTTCTGAGATAATTCATAAAGAGACTCTGACAGTTCCTTATTTGGATAAAGCTTTTCAGATAAAAACTGTAGATTATTTCCAACCGAATCCAAAATATCACCATTACGCATAATGTTGTTAATTGCCTTTAATAGAGTTGCAATGGAATACCGCACCTGAGCCTGTGGATAGCGCGCAGAAATCTCGCGCAACAAGTTGAACAAATCTCCTTTAAATAGAGTTGAATTGCTTTCTTGTCGTTTCATTTCATCTGCTATATCTTCATTTCCAATTAATAAAGACTCAAATAGTTGTACAATTTCCTTAGTGATAGACTGGTTATTGACCGGCAGAAGTTTGATAATCTCCTGCATCATAAATATATTCTTTAAAAATCCAACTGTAACAGATGGGTCTTTTAATAAATTTGTTAAAACATTAGGCGATTCTTGTTGAGTAAGCGTATTGTTTTGCTTTAATATTTCATCCTGTAAGGTTGCTTGTTTAACCTTTGTAATATCTGACAGTTGAAACGATGATGTTGGATCAGTTTGCTTTTGGGGCTGAATTTGGTTTTTATTTACCAATGGGGTGGTTATTTTTAATATATCAGCCATTTGGCGTTCCTCCTGTTTTCGTATTTATTCAAAATTTTCATGTTTTTCACGCTAAACACGGTTTTTATGTTATTATATAAATATATATCGTAAGTTATTTAAAAAATTTAAGTATTATTGTTGAGTTTTTTAAATAAGTGTCGAGAATAATTTTAGACAAAGTATCTATTGGGTTAATACATTTCCATGGAAATGTAATTTCCGTTTTGTAGAAATTAAGGGTCGCCATGCCCTTAATTTATTTTTTCAGTTCGATCATGGCTAAAACTATAGAAAACAGGTGAAATTTATGAGTTCATTCGACCCGAGTATGAAACCTATGCTTGAAATGTTTATTTATGAAACCACCACAATTTTGGAACAGTTGGATGAAATTATGCTACAAGCTGAAAAGGATAAGAATTTTGGCAGCGATGAAATTAATGAAATCTTCCGTTTCATGCATACAATAAAAGGTTCTTCTGCCATGATGGGAATTGAAAGTATTACAACTTTGGCTCATGCTGTTGAAGATGTGTTTTACACACTGCGTCAAACTCCTGACAAAATTGGTTTGATTAATGAGGCCATTTTCGATATTGTTTTCCAAGCGTCAGATTACTTTAAGGCTGAAGTTGAAGCAATTCAAAATGATGATTTCGAGCCTCAAGATTCAAGTCTTATTATTGCCCAGCTCAAAGACCAAGTTGCCATTATGAACGGTGATGTTTCCCAACCGAAATCCCCCACCATTTCTGCAAATGATGGCAACTTAACTACACAACAAACGGAAGATTATGACAAGGATCTATATCAAGTACGCGTATTCTTTGTTGACGACTGTCAAATGGAAAACCTCAGAAGCTTCATGCTTTTGACACAGCTCAAAGACTGGTGTGACTATATTGATTCTGTTCCTCAAAGTCCAGAAAACGACTCTTCCCTGTGTGAACAAATTATAAATGACGGACTGTTGATTAAATTTAAAACAAGTTTGAAGCCACAGGACGTATATAATGTAATTGAAACATCAATAAATGTCAAGTCCTACGATATTATTGAGCAATTAGCGTATCAACCAACACTGGCTGTAAATACTGTAAATACAACAAGCATAG
>JBAQWI010000189.1:0-12099 GCA_049298835.1 Oscillospiraceae bacterium | reverse complement strand
GTAGGGGTAAGCCTGTGTGGTTGCCCTCGGGCGAATGATATCCGCCCCTACAACGGGGATTGCAATCTACCAATAAACTAAAAAAGAACAATAAAAGTCCCGAATGAGTAATATCATTTGGGACTTTTTCATAGTACATATTAATTAATTAATTTTTCGTTTTCCTCAATGTAGAGCATATCAACACTGCAAGGAATTTCTTCATAGTTGATAAATTTTTCAGGGTTCTTTTTGCGGTCAAAGTAGGATAAAATCAAATAAGAAATTAAAATAAGAAGTGCAAATAAAGAAATCAATGAGCCCAAAGCAAGCCCAGGGGTTTTGTAGGAGAATTCAATCGCATTTTCACCCGATGTTACTTTCACTGCCATAAAACCACCGTTTGCTTTGATAATTTCAGCATCAATAGAGTTCACTTTTGCAGAGAAACCCTTGTCAAAAGGAACGCTGAAAAAGACAAAACTATCCTTGTTTGCAGTGTAATTTGCAGTAAATCCACTCGATGAATAAGTAAAATCGCTAACCGTATTTTGTGCTAAAATCTCACAGGATGCAATGTAGCTGTCATCCGTGACAAGAGCATCATATTGGATTTGCTCCTTAGGAAGTGTCGGTAAAACACTTATATAATCGGAATATTCTTTCTCGTCAAAGTAAATTCCCTTTAACAGCAATCTGTCCTTATTGCTAGTCGTTTCGTCTAAAACTGACTTTGGAATACGATATTCAAATCCAACGCCCATTGGCACAAAGTAGTCATTCTCATAGATTTTGTAGCCGTTTTGTGTATCATAATAGGAAAAACCAAGCATAGGAGTGCGGTCTTTTTTGTCCTCTTTTATAAAGGAGTATTTCACATTGGTAAGCGCTCGAACGCCAATTAAATCTTCCTTAGGTCTTGAAGCGACACCACGTTCACCACCGATAAGCTCATAATACTCAATGATGGAAGCAGGAACAACTGAGTGGAAAGCGTTAATTGTGGGCATTTCCCAAAACATACCAAGGTTATCCATCTCGTCAAAGGTATCAATGCGATAAAATTCATCTTCATCAAGAGAAATCTTGTCTGCACCAAAGATACCTTGCTCCGCCACAATTTCATACTTGTTTCCAGCTTGTTTACCACAAAAAATCATAAAGGCTGAAAAGGTGAAAGTGATTGCACAAAAACAACAGAGTACTGTTTTCATAAACTTTTTATGCTTTGGGGTCATGATGACCAAAAGCCAAGTGCACAGAAGTCCAAAGAGTGCAACCAAAACATAGGTCCAAAATCGGTCTGGATACTCTGGTAAGCTAAACCATTGAAGTTTGTCATCCACCCGTTTTGGCATAATGCCAATGAGAGCGAAGAAAGCCACAAAACCTCCTGTTACCTTGAGTGCAAAGGAGAATTCTTCAAGGTGATCCTCAAGTGCAATGCAAGTGGCAAGCGACATCATTAGGAGTGGCATATAAAACCAACGTGCGTAGTAGGCATAGTTAAATGCTGAAAACGATGCGTTTAAAAACGGCACAAAGCAGATAATGATACTAATTATAATGATAGTTTTTGCAAAATGTTTTGACTTTGCTTTTAAGAATGCAATCACGCCTGTCATGGAAAAGAGGGGAAGAAACATCGAAACGGACGACCATTTTGCGTTTGCATCAGGGAAAAAGTTTGGCCTTGCAGGGATATCTGGTGGAAAGAAAAAGCTTGATAAAATCAGTCCATATCTCTGTGGGTCGCCGTATATTAGGGTGTTGAAGCCCTCGATTGTATCGGAGGTTCGGGGGTTTCCCATCAGCGCCATAAGTGAGGGGAGCAGTAGTATCATTGCAAGCAATAACCCTAAAACTGCCTCGAAAAAGAGGAGCATAAACCGTTTAAAATCAATATTAAAGTCATCTGAGCGAAGTCTAACAAAGAAATAAATCAAACAGAAAATGACTTCACCAAAGAAGAAGTAGTAATTTATCATTGCACAAAATGCAACAGCGAGGGCGAACAATCCTCTTTTTTTGTTGACAACCGATTCTTCAATTGCAATGAGCAAAAGTGGAAAAGCCATCACGACTTCATTGAAATGGTTGAAGAAAATGTTGTAGATATTAAAGCCTGAAAAAGCGTACAAAAGTCCGCCAATCATTGCAATTCTCGAGGTTTTTGTAAATCTGTTTATGAACGCATAACCAATAACAGAAGTAAGTGCAAATTTTAGCATCAAAAGCGGTGCCATTAAATAGGGAACAACCTCTTTGGGAAAGGGAATTGTCAGCCAAAAAAACGGACTTCCTAAGGTGTAAAAAGAGTAGGAGCCAATGAAGTTGACACCCAAATCTGTTGTCCAGTTCCACATGGTTTGACCACTGCGAATTGCTTCATGGGACAGCTTGTAAAATGGAATTTGCTGAACATCAAAGTCACCATAATAGACGAATAACCCCTTGTCAAAGATTAAAAAAGGCAGGAATATCAAGAATGATAACCCGAGTCCAATTAGAAATACATGGAGCATATGGTTGCGTTTTTTCTCTAAAGCCAATCCGATTTTAATCACTCCTTCATTGATTATTGTAATTTACCCATAATTATAACAATCAAATTTAGATTATGCAAGGCAAATTAGAGTTTTGGAACCGTATCCCAGAACTTATCTAGTTCGTCAATATCAAATGATGATTTTTTATTTGAAGGTTTAGTATTATTTTGTTTAGTATAGTCTTGTTTATATACAGGCGGTTTAACCGACGCAATTTCAAATGGTTTATCATATTTTGCAAAGGAAATGAGGCTATAAACACAAGATTTTTGCCCTGCTTGTTGGGTAGAAGTAATTCTTCCAGTATCACAAAGTATATTCCTTGCGTAGATAATTGCATCTTTTTTCAGCCCTGTTTTCATCTGTAGTATTGAGATTGGAATGTGTAGTTCGGTTTGCCAATAGGTTTTGTTGGCAACACTCATTAGAGCGTGCCATAGAACAATTGCAGAGGTCGAGATTGGATTGAGCTCAAGCCAATCATAAAAAGCTTTTAGTTCTAAAATATGCTTGCGATTTACCATGATGCAAGTGAGATTATCACAGGCGATATGCCAACTCCAATCAAGTACCACGACGAAAATATTATCAAAGCCTATAAGCAGGTTGAAAAAGCTGCAAACGAGAGCCTGTTTTCGATGCTACCAAACGATATAGCGGCCCAGTATCAAGACTATTTCAATAAAAATCAAGACGATAGTGAACTTTGGAAATTGGTAAAAGCGGCAGATAAGCTTTCTGCTCTTATCAAATGTGTTGAAGAAGAAAAGTCGGGCAACACAGAATTTATCAAAGCAAAACAAAGCATTATGGAAAGTATCAAGGTCTTAAATATGCAAGAAGTGGAACTGTTTATGGATGAATTTTTTGAGCCATTCACAAAAACCCTAGACGAGCAATAAACTCGGTGGTATAATGAGGGATAATACTATTGAATGGTCATGAAAAGGAGAAAGAACTTATGGACTACAAATTCGCAACCAGAATGGACGGCATAAAAGCCTCAGCTATAAGAGAAATTCTTAAATATACAGTTGATCCTACCGTCATTTCATTTGCAGCAGGAAACCCAGCCCCAGAGGCATTCCCTGTTAAAATGATACAGCAAATTACCGCTGACATTATGGAGAACAATCCAATTGGTGCACTTCAATACAGCATTTCAGAGGGATATACTCCACTTCGGAATAAGCTGAAAGACCAAGTGAAAACTCGCTACGAAATTGGTGAGGAGTTTGACGATTTAATCATAACTTCTGGTGCACAACAGGCAATTGATCTTGCTTGCAAGGTAATGTGCAACAAGGGCGACACAATAATTTGTGAAAACCCAAGCTTTGTTGGAAGCTTGAATGCATTCAAATCCTATGAAGTAAATTTGGTGGGCGTTGATATGGAAGCTGATGGCATTCACATAGGAAAGCTTGAAGATGCACTGAAAAACAATCCTAATACAAAGCTTTTATATCTCATTCCAAACTTTCAAAACCCGTCTGGAACTACTATGAGTTTTGAGAAACGTCAAGCAGTTTACGATATTTGTAAAAAATATGGCGTTGTCATTTTAGAGGATAACCCTTATGGAGAACTTCGTTTTGTAGGACAGGATGTCAAAAACATCAAGTCACTTGACAAAGACGGCATGGTTATCTACTGTGGTAGTTTTTCAAAGATACTTTCACCAGGGCTAAGAGTAGGCTTTATGTGTGCTCCAAAGGAGATTGTCTCAAAGGTAGTGGTAGTAAAACAAGTGAGCGATGTTCACACAAATATCTTTGGTCAGCTAATCTGCGATGGTTTCTTAGAGCGTGTGGAGTTTGACGAGCACGTGAAAGGGCTTCGTTCGATATACAAGAACAAATGCGGTTTGATGCTTGAAAATATCAAGGCTCATTTAAACCCTAAAATTACATTTACAGAGCCAGAGGGTGGACTTTTCTTATGGTGTACCTTACCTGAGAACGTAAATATGATGGAGTTTTGCAAAAGGGCAGTAGAAAACAAGGTTGCAGTTGTTCCGGGTAGTGCATTTTTGCCTAGTGAGGACTACAAAACGCAATCGTTTAGACTAAATTTCTCAACCCCAACAGATGAGCAAATCATAAAAGGCATTGAGATTTTAGGGGAACTTACCTACGAAATCATGTAGGGTAATAGGGTTATTTTAATGAAACAATTGTAGGGGCGATTACGTGTGCCCTGTGGGTATTAATCGCCCGTCGATACCACCCAAATCACCCACCAACACCAATGCCACACAAATTACGCAGGTGAAAAAATACATTAAATTAAGGAATGATTATAAATGGAAGAAGAAGTAGTAGAACAACCAGTTAAAAAGAAAATCATTTTCAGCGGCATCCAACCTACAGGAGTGCCAACACTCGGCAACTATATCGGTGCACTTAGAAACTGGAACTCGCTACAAGACGAATTTAACTGTGTATATTCAATTGTTAATATGCACGCAATCACCGTAAGACAAAACCCAACAGAGTTAAGACGTCAAACTTTGGAGGCGTATGCATTGATTTTAGCTTGTGGAATTGACCCTCAAAAGAGCATTGCGTTCATACAAAGCCACGTTAGAGCACACGCAGAACTTGCGTGGGCACTTTCTTGCTTTACACAATTTGGTGAGCTTACACGCATGACACAGTTTAAAGACAAGAGTGCAAAAAACGCTGACAATATCAATGCAGGGCTGTTCACATATCCTGTTTTAATGGCAGCTGATATCCTGCTTTATCAAACAGACCTAGTGCCAATTGGTGCAGACCAAAAGCAACATTTGGAGCTTGCAAGAGATATTGCAACCCGTTTTAATGGTGTTTATGGCAATGTCTTTAAAGTCCCAGAGGGATATATCCCTACTACTGGAGCAAGGGTAATGTCCCTTGCTGACCCTACCAAAAAGATGTCTAAATCAGATGATAATGCAAATGGGTTTATCTCCATTTTAGATAAGCCAGAAACAATTGTTAAGAAGTTCAAACGTGCAGTTACCGACAGCGATGCTGAAATACGCTATGCTGAGGGTAAAGATGGCATTAACAATTTAATGTCTATCTACTCTGTTATGACTGGTGCTAATTATACTGCTATTGAGCGTGAGTTTGATGGCAAGGGGTATGGATATTTCAAGGAGCAGGTCGGAAACTGTGTGGCAGAACACCTTTCTCCAATCAGAGAAAAACACGCTTTGTTGCTAACCGATAAAGCATACCTAGAAAAAAGCTACACTGAGGGTGCACAAAAGGCGGAGCGTTTTGCTGACCGCACATTGCAAAAGGTTTATAAGAAATTAGGGTTTATATAAGAAAAAAGGGGTGGTGTATTTTTACATCACCCTTTTTATGTTTTGTAGGGGCGATTATTAATCGCCCCAACGGTTATGTTGCAATTAATATATAGGGACGCATTTTGCGTTGCTATATTTTTTTAAAAATTTTATGAACAACCTATTGACAAATTATTCTTTATGCTATATAGTTAGTTACAGAAGTAATTAACCAGTCAACAAAGGAGGTAAACAGGTGAACATTAACTTTGAAAGTGAAAAACCAATCTACATTCAAATAGCAGAGGAAATTGAAGATGCAATTTTATCGGGTGCTTTTATCGAGCAGAGCCAAGTGCCCTCTACAACAGAAATATCTGTGACCTACAAAATTAATCCTGCAACGGTACTCAAGGGAATTAATATTTTAGTGGATAGTAATATTTTATATAAGAAAAGGGGACTTGGAATGTTTGTTCAAGATGGAGCGGCACAAAGTATCCAAAACAAACGCAAACAGGCGTTTTTTGACGAATTTATCATCAATCTAATTAATGAAGCTGCAAAGCTTAAAATGGAGAAACAAGATATTATTAACTTAATCGAAAGAGGGTTTCAAGATGAACGCAATTAATGTAAACGATATTTCAATGAAGTTTGGCGATGTTACAGCACTAAATCATATTAATGTCAGTTTTGAAAGCAACAAAATCTACGGACTGCTAGGAAGAAATGGTGCAGGAAAATCTACTCTGTTAAATATCATCACAAACAAAATTTTCCCAACCGATGGCAACATCACAATAGATGGTGAAGCTTCAAAAGAGAATGACAACGCACTAGGCAAAATTTACTGCATGACCGAAAAGACGTTATACAACGACGCTGCAAAAATAAAAGAAATTTTCAAATGGACCAAACTGTTTTACAAGAACTTTGATGCTGAGTATGCAAACTCTCTTTGCGAGAAATTCGGCTTAAATACAAACAAAAAAGTCAAAGAGCTTTCTACAGGATACACATCCATTTTCAAGCTAATTATTGCATTGTCAGTGAATGTTCCTTATATTCTGCTAGATGAGCCAGTGCTTGGACTTGACGCAAACCACAGAGAACTTTTTTACAAGGTATTGCTTGAAAACTACAGCAACAATCCAAAAACCATCATCATTTCTACCCACTTAATCGAAGAGGTTGCGGACTTAATCGAGCAGGTTGTTATCATAAAACAAGGTGAGGTTATTTTGAATAAACCAACCGAAGAAGTGTTGCAAATGGGCTATTGTGTTAGCGGTAAAGCAGATGATGTAGACGCATACATAGCTGGAAAAAAAGTGCTTAGTGTGGAAACTTTGGGTGGGCTAAAGACTGCTTGTCTGCTTGGAAATGTAAATAAAAGTGAAGTATCGGCAAACTTGCAGGTAACAAAGCTTGATTTACAAAAGCTGTTCATTCAATTAACAAACGTGTAGGGGGAAGAAATAATGAAGACAAAAGAGTTATACCTATGGCAAATGATTAATATCAAAAAATCACTTTATATTTTTTACAGCATTATATACGCAATCTATGTAGTTTCATTTTTAATTTCAAAAATAAGTGGCGATATTCATGTTGGAGGAATGGGGGTTTCAAGTGGAGTTTTTATGCTTGTTACAGGAATTGTATTCTTTGGAGAAACCTTTAAATTTGGACTTTGCAACGGTGTTTCAAGAAAAACAATCATAGTTACACAGGTTGTCACATTATTGAGTCTTTCGCTCGCAATGACTTTGATTGATACAATAAATGCATGGCTGTTTTCTTTGATTGTCGATGTAAATGATACTTCTGGATTTTATGCATTCTATCATAGTAAAAATGTTTTTGAACTAATACTTTGGACATTTGGCATCTATTTGTTGTTTGGCACAATCGGACATTTTATTGCAACCTTAAATTCTCGTCTGACTAAGTTTATGAAAATGCTTGTATACATTCCAATATCAGTACTTCTTGTGGTTGGTTTGCCACTTGGTATCAGCGTTTTAAGCGCATCAGCAAAAGAAACTTTATTTAAGTTTATAAGTAATGTGTTCACTTATCTAAAGGCTAGTCCATACAATATGATGTTAGTAGCAATCATTATTGCAGTAATAGTATATTTGTTAAGCATTTTACTTGTTAGAAAAGCACCACTAAAAACTGTATAATCAAAACATAATTGGGGCATCATTTTGATGCCTCATTTTTTTTATTCAATCAATGTAAATTTATAAAAAGATTATATATTATTCCAAATTTTATATCAAATAGTACCAAAGGAAAAATTGTGATTTATTGCAATTGAAATTTTCAGAATATTAAAAAAAGCTTTTATTTTGCTGTATATTGTGGTATACTAATACCGAAAAACACAAAGGGGAGAATGCTTTGGAAAAATATGTTATTAAAGGTTTAAATAGACTTCGTGGCGAAGTAGAAATAAGTGGCGCAAAAAATGCGGCTGTTGCAATACTACCTGCTACAATTTTGGCGGGCGGTCCTTGTATCATTGAAAATATTCCTAATATTAGCGATGTTGCTATTACTATAAAAATTTTGAGCGAGATGGGGGCTTCCATCAAAGTCATTAATAAAAATACATTAGAAATTGACACTTCAAACATTACGGTTCCTGAAGTGCCGTATGAAAAAGCAAGACATATGCGTGCTTCTTGTTATTTTTTAGGTGTTTTGCTTGGAAAATTTCACCGTGCAAAAGTGGCGCTTCCAGGTGGTTGTGATTTTGGTGTTAGACCAATCGACCAACATTTGAAAAGTTTTAACTCACTAGGTGCTGAGTGGAGCGTTGAGTCTGGAATGGTAGCCTTGACTGCTAAGGAATTAACTGGCGCACACATTTACTTTGATATTGTTACCGTTGGTGGTACGATTAATGCAATGCTCGCAGCAGCTTTGGCAACTGGACAAACTGTTATTGAAAATGCGGCAAAAGAGCCTCATATTGTTGACCTTGCAAATTTTTTAAATTCTATGGGTGCTGATATTATGGGTGCTGGAACTGACGTTATCAAAATCCGTGGTGTAAGTAAAATGCACGGAACAACTTATTCAATTATTCCAGACCAAATTGAGGCTGGAACTTATATGGTGGCGGCGGCTGCAACTCGTGGTGACGTTTTAATCAAAAATGTAATTCCAAAACATTTGGAATCTATCACTTCTAAGCTTGAAAAAATTGGCGTAACTGTTTTGGAATATGACGATTCTATCCGTGTCATAGGGGACAAACCCTTTATTAAAACTAATGTAAAAACAATGCCACATCCTGGTTTTCCTACTGATATGCAACCGCAAATCAGCGTATTGCTATGCCTTGCAGAGGGTACAAGCATTGTGTCTGAGGGTGTTTGGGACAACCGCTTTAAGTATGTTGATGAACTTAGACGACTTGGTGCAGATATTTCCGTCGACGGCAGAATTGCCATTATTGAGGGAATTACTAAATTTTCAGCAGCACCAGTAAAAGCCACCGATTTGCGAGCAGGCGCAGCGCTTATTATTGCAGCACTTGCGGCTGACGGGATAACTGAGATTGAGGATATCTTCCACGTTGAGCGAGGATATGAAAACATTGAGGTTAAACTTCGTGCACTTGGTGCAGATATCACAAAAATCACAAAGCCAGACAATGAAATGGAAATGGCTCAATAGGCATGAAATATGTGAGTTTTTGCGAGCCAAAGGCGAAGTGAAAACGCCATAGTTCAGCCGTTCTTTTGAAGACGTGCCGAAGGCGAGAGCGGGAAAAGAACACTCCCGATATGTGAGTTTTTGCGAGCCAAAGGCGAAGTGAAAATACAGGGCGGTGAGCTATCACCGCCTTAATACATAATAGGATACATTCAAACTTGGAGGGTAAAATGGCTTTTGCATATTCACTTTGCTCATCGTCAAAGGGCAATTCTACATACATCGGTGACGAAAAAAACGGCATACTAATTGACGCAGGGCTGTCACTCCGTTCGTTCAAACAGAAAATGGATTTTCGTGGCATTGACTACTCCGCTGTCAAGGGAATATTCATCACCCACGAGCATACCGACCATATAAAAGGGCTCAAAACAATAGGCAAACTTCTAAATGTGCCAATATATTCCTCAAGGAAAACCATTGAGCATATGATAAATAATGATATGATGCCACAAGGTGGAAAAGCCATTGAACTAAATAAAAAGGTCGCAGACATGGGTGACATTGGGGTAACTTCCTTTACAACACCACACGACAGCGTCCATTCCCTAGGCTATAAAGTGCAGTTTGGTGACGGAAAAATTGCAGTAGTCTGCACCGATTTGGGTTGTGTAACCGATGAGGTTTCACAAAATATTATGGGAAGCAACTTTATTTTGCTTGAGTCAAATTATGACGAAGAAATGCTAAGGATGGGTTCTTATCCACCTTTTTTAAAGCACAGAATACGCTCAACAGTTGGACATCTTTCCAACGAAGATTGTGCAAAAACGCTTGTTGATTTGCTAAATTCAGGTACAACAAAGTTTATGCTAGGGCATCTTAGCGAGCAAAATAATCTGCCTCAATTGGCAATGAAAAGTGCCCTTGCTGAGTTGATAAAAACAGGCAGTGAGCTGGGTCGGGATTACATATTATCTATCGCTACTCCTCAATGCACGGGCGATATTGTGGAGATATAAGTTATGATGACTGTGAACGTTATCTGTATTGGTAAATTAAAAGAAGACTACCTCCGCTTGGCGGTAGCTGAATATACAAAAAGGCTGTCAGCTTTTTGCAAGGTGAATGTCATTGAACTTTCAGAATACAAATTGCCAAATGAGCCGTCTGATGCACAGATTGCAAAATGTATTATAGTCGAAGGCGAAAGTATTTTGCAAAAGGCAAAAGGTGCTATCATTCCAATGTGCATCGAAGCAAAACAGCTAGCATCCGAAGAATTTTCAGCAAAAATTGACGGCATTGCACTCTCTGGAATGAGTGAGATTAGCTTTGTCATTGGTGGCTCTTATGGGTTATCTGATGAAGTCAAATCAATGGGAAGCTTCAAACTTTCTATGTCTAAAATGACATTTCCACATCAGCTTGCAAGGGTTATGTTACTAGAACAGATTTATCGTGCTTTCCAAATCAGCAACAACGGCAAATATCATAAGTAGGGGCAAATTCCATATTTGCCCAGTGGTGCTACGCAAATTCTATATTTGCCCACTGATACGACGTGAAAATATCAATTAAGGGGAATTACAATGAAGAAAAATGTGCTTTTTATACTAACTGATGACCAACGTTTTGATACAATAAATGCACTCGGCAACGGCGAGATAAAAACTCCAAACTTAGATAAATTGGTGGCAAACGGAACTGCATTTACCCACGCACATATTCCAGGAGGAACATCTGGGGCAGTTTGTATGCCAAGTAGGGCAATGATTCACTCTGGTAAAACGCTATTTCACCTTTATGGCGAAGGACAAGAAATTCCAACAAGCCATAAAACAATGGGACAATGCTTCAAAGAAAATGGCTATCATACAATCGGCATTGGTAAATGGCACAACGGAACAGAGTCTTTTGCAAGAAGTTTTTGCGACGGCGACAACATCTTTTTTGGCGGAATGTGGGACCATTGGAATGTACCTGTTTGCTCCTACCACGAGGACGGAATTTACAATAAAACTGCAAATTTCACACCCGATTTTCAACACGCAAACCACCCAATGGAACTAATATGCGACAAACTTTCAATGGGAGTTCATTCCACCGATTTGTTCACTGATACAGCAGTAAATTTTCTAAATCAAAAGCAAGAAAAACCATTTTTCATGTACCTTGCTTATCTTGCACCACACGACCCTCGCACAATGCCAAAAGAGTTTCAGAATATGTATAACCCAGACACAATTTCTTTGCCTGAAAACTTTATGGCAACCCACCCATTTCCATATGGAGTTGGTGACCGCAAGGGTGAAATGCGTGATGAAGATTTGGCTGCAACTCCTCGAAATGAAGCTGAAATTAAACAGCATATCTGCGATTATTACGCAATGATTTCCCATATCGATCATAACGTCGGTAAGCTAGTGAAAACCCTTGAAGAAACTGGGCAACTAGAGAATACCATCATTGTATTTACAGGCGATAATGGGCTTGCTGTTGGTCAACATGGGCTAATGGGCAAACAAAGCGTTTATGATCATTCCGTGCGTGTTCCTCTGATTGTGAGTGGTAATGGAATCAAAGAAAACCACAAGAGTGACAGCTATGTTTATC
>JBAQWI010000188.1:0-1580 GCA_049298835.1 Oscillospiraceae bacterium | reverse complement strand
GTTAATTAAGGGTGAAAATTTAGATAATAATATTTTACTCATGCCAGGCGACACGATTGTAGTACCTTAAATAATAATAGTAGTCAGTTGATTAATTTAATGAAAAGTTAAAATAAATCAGCCTTGTTGTGAGATTTATGCCTATTTTTTTATAGGTAGTGATATAAGATGTCATAAATCTCGTTTGCGAATAATAAAATTATTTATTCGTATACTAATGACAGGTATAATTTTCTCAAGTTAATCAACTTTGAAGGTAAAAAAATGAAAACAAATCAATTACAAAAGCGTCATTTTAAAAGTAATGATTCGCTATTGAAGCTATTAGTGAGCAGTTTATTTTTATTTGGTGTGCAGCACCTTCAAGCCGCAGAAGTTGAAAAAGAGTTTTATTTAGGGGCAGAAGTTCAGCATCTTTCAAATCCAAGTTTTGAAGAAAGTAATAAGAAACCTGTGACGGTTTTTAAAATTGAGCCAGCAGTTAATTTGTCGATGGCGACAGAGCTCAATAAGTTATATTTAAAGTCATTGTTGGCTATCTATCGGAATAGTAATGAAGACGTGTTGCCGAATAGAGAAAATCCAACCCTTATTGTTGGGTGGGAAAGAACGTTATCCTCTGGATTGTTTGGTTTAGAGGCGGAATACAATGAAACAGCCGCACTGACAGAGCAAATTAATCGCCTTGGGCAATCTACTGGTAATAATGTAGACAACCAAACAAGAACTAAAAAAATATCAGGCAAGTGGGATCACGACTTTAACTCTAAAGTTTCTATGAAGAATGAAGTGCGTTATTCTGATGTGAGTTATTCTGAGTCGACACCTTTCTTGGTTGATTACACTTTGGCCGGCCTTCGTTCAAAACTTATTTATCACAATTCTGAAATTTTTAGTACGTACGGGCTATTAGGGTATGATCAATATTCGCCTGATAATAGCAACCCAAAAACAAGAATTGCGCGATACCGTTTAGGCGTAATTAGTACGCCTTTAGATGGTCTTGAGATCGATGCAAATGGTGGCTTTTATAAAACCACTGGGTTTAGTTCAGAAACAGGCTTTGAAGGTGAGATTGTTGGAAAGTATGAGCGTGATCGGATTAGCTATACTTTAGGCCTAAGTAGATTGCTGGTGCCAAGTGGCGTAAGTGACTTCCAGAAAACAGATGCATTGGCACTCGGTGTGAAATACTTGATGTCGGATTTGGAAACCTTGGGTGCAGATTACACGCACACACGTAATAAAACTGAAAATCAAATTGTGTCTACAGTCGGTACTGTACGCAATCAATCTGTAGGCGTATTTTATGCGCGTAGCTTTAAAGATTGGGAAGCGCGTGCAACAGCTAAATTCATTGCTTTGGATGTGGATGGATCAAATAGATATGGTAACGAAATTGGTGTCTCTCTTATTTATGGACCATTAAGTTTTTAACTTTTGTCTTTTGAGCGGTTGTAGTAAGTAGAGATTAATAAATTAGTCAAAGGTAATTAACGATAATGTCTTTAAAAAGTGAAATGGGCCTGAATGATTACATTAGTGTAATCAAACGTAAATTAACTTATGTGATTATATTT
>JBAQWI010000187.1:0-1943 GCA_049298835.1 Oscillospiraceae bacterium | reverse complement strand
CCTTGTGATCTGCATTACTTCTATTTGTCATTTTGTTCAAGAGCTGCCAGGTCCTAGACATTTTTCCCTTCATTTGATTGAGTTTATTTGAAAAATAATTTTGTTCACAAGTTCTGATTATAGTGGTAAGTTTATTTTTGTATTTTTTGTACTTCTCGAGTAGGGCCATGTTCTTTGTAAGGAGGTATTGCTTATACATGTTGTTTTTCTTTTTTATAGAATTCAAGATTGTAGGAGTTATCCATGGCTTATTATGAGACATGGAGGTGAATTTGACATTCCGAAGTGGAAAGCAAGAATTATGCATATCTGTGAACATGTCAATGAAGTATTGATATTTGTTATTGGATCCTGTTGCAGAATAGACTGGCGACCAATCTGCATTATTTAACTGAGTTTTGAATTTGTTCATATTTTCTTCTGAGTAAAAACGTTTTGTAATAAATATTTGTGGGGACTTATGAGTTATTTTCTGATATGGCAGAGTTAAATAGATCGGAAGGTGGTCAGATATATCGGCCATCCAGATACCAGAAGTTATATTAGTATTATGAACATTCGTTAATATGTTGTCAATCAGCGTCGCAGATGAATTTGTAATTCGTGTGGGGTTTTCAATTTTTGGAAGAAAACCATGAATTAATAATTGATTGACAAATGATTGACTGTGTATGTTTGTGTTAGTTCTTATGAGATCTATGTTATAGTCACCCATTAAGTAGCAGGGCCGGTTTTCTTTACTGATTTTTTCCAATAGAGCTGAAAAGGAGGTCAGAAATTTATTGACATCCGTACCAGGAGGTCTATAAATTACTCCCACAATAATATCCTTCGTCGACAAATCAGATTGCGACAACTGTAAAAATAAACTTTCATAAGCATCATCATCAGGAGATACAAGATCAGGCCTGAGTTTAGTACTAATATTTAAATCTGAGTTCAAGTAAAGTGCCACACCTCCACCTTTCCGATTCACACGTGACTTGACATATTTATTATAACCAGGCAAGTTTATACAGTTCTCATTTTGCATGTTGGTCCAGGTTTCTGTTATCCCAATAATAGAAATTTTGTGCTTTAAGAGTTTTAAATTGATGGAAAGCAAATCAACTTTTGAAACCAAATTCCCTGCATTTAGGTGCATCATAGATTGTAAATTTGTTGAGCAATCTTTACCTAAATATTTATTTAATTTATCACTATCAACATAGCCATGATATCGGTTTGTCACTAAATTATAATAGTGTAGGTCAGCGTCAATACCATTATCATCTATAAATTTGTCACCTACAAGATCTGAGTCATTTAGACTATATTGTTTGCAGCGCGCTGCAGCAACTTTATCTACCAGTGAATAATGTGCCACGCCCACTTCTTCAAAATACTCACTGTCATCAGCTAAATTAACAAATGGAAATAGGTTGGCCATGCAAAAACCACAAAAAAAGATGACGTCATCAGACCGTGCGCATTTGAGGTGAACCAAGCCATGACACATTGAGCATTTGATTTTTTTGTTACTATTTTGGACTCTTGAATTACATATCAAGCATGATCTCACCCTCGAGAATATATTATCATCATCAGTAGCCATGTCTTAATTCAATAACTATAAGAATTATTATTATCAAATGCACTGAGCTGCAACGTACAATCATCAAAACGTATCCGCCAAAGATAAGGAGTTTGACCATATAGACAATAGGATTTATTTAGAAACAGGAATAAGAATACATAAAGATTAACATAACTCATTCTTTCTAAAACGAGAGAGTAAAAAAGAGTCACCAGAAATAAATACATGATCATCTTGATCATCTAAATGTTTTAAATAAAGGTCTGCAAAGAAATATCCGCACCTGGATGTAATCTACATAATGAGCTTTTAATAAACGTAATATGCTTGTTGAAGCCGTTCAAGAATAGTCAAAGCAACCCACAAC
>JBAQWI010000186.1:0-3532 GCA_049298835.1 Oscillospiraceae bacterium | reverse complement strand
ATACTCATTGCACCAAAATTACTTGGTATCACAACACTTGAAGCCGCAATTATGGGATCTGTTTTAGCGGCAGTTTCGCCAGCTGTTATTGTACCAAGAATGCTTAATCTAATGGAAAAGGGTATCGGAACGAAAAAAAGTATACCACAATTGCTGATGGCGGGTGCATCAGTAGATGATGTTTTTGTAATTGTCATGTTTACATCGTTTGTATCCTTGTCCGAGGGCGGAAGCTTTAATTTTGCAAGCTTAATCACTATTCCTGTTTCCATTATTTTAGGAATAGGAATTGGCGTTGTATTCGGCTTCCTATTTACAATACTGATTAAAAAAGTACATATAAGGGATAGTGTAAAGGTAATTATAATTTTAGGATTGTCATTTGCACTTGTATCACTCCAAAGTTTGTTACCAATTTCCGGACTTATTGCGGTTATGAGCATGGGCGCTACAATACTCGCAAGATATGATATTTTAGCAAAACGACTTTCTGGAAAATTTTCTAAGCTGTGGATAGGTGCAGAGATACTGCTGTTTGTTTTGGTAGGTGCGAGCGTCAATGTTTCATACGCACTATCGGCAGGAATTACTGCTGTTATTTTAATTTTATCAGCACTCGTATTTAGAATGGTTGGAGTTATGCTTTGCCTAGTGAAAACAAAGCTTAATTTAAAAGAAAGAGCATTTTGTGTAATTTCTTATATGCCAAAGGCAACGGTACAGGCGGCAATTGGCGGAATACCACTTAGCATGGGCTTAGCTTGTGGCAATATTGTGCTGACAGTGGCAGTGGTATCAATACTGATTACTGCACCAATTGGTGCGATTTTAATTGATATGTCTTACAAGAAGTTGCTTTAAAGTGAATAGAATATCGGCATAGATAAACCCCTGCACACCGTTAAGTGTGCAGGGGTTAAACGTTTGTTGTAAAAATGGTCGGGGACCGTTCCTCGGGCGATTGTTAATCGTCCCTACAGGTTAGTATTATTTGACGAGGTTTAACATTCTATGTAGCTATCAAAAAATTTCTCTTGAAACTGAATTTCTTTTGCTATTTCTTCTTTTGTAAAGTTAATGTTTTCAGGCGATACAACCCATTTTTCTTCAACATCATCTTTTCTGTGAACAATAGCAATTATCTTTCCAGTAAATACTTGAACCGGTTTTGATATGCCTAATATGTAAGCATCTTGTTCTTCTCCATCTGGTGCTATTATACCCTCAATGTAGCCATAATTAATTGGATAATACATATCGGGATATTCAGGATGAAATGTGCCCAAATCTCTATCAACTGTTACTGTTACAATCTCTCCAATCATTTTATACGTCTCCTAGTTTAAAATAAGTTACACATGTTAACCTTTAAGCTTCCACAAATATTTTTTCCTCAGCCTCTTGCTCATATTGATTTTTATATAGCGTAAAGTAGTAGCCCTGTTTTCTAAGCAGTTCTTCATGTGTCCCTTGTTCAATAATCTTACCATTTTTCACAACCAGTATCAAATCAGCCTTGCGAATAGTGGAAAGCCTGTGCGCAATTAAAAATGATGTCCTGTTGTTTAACAGTTTGGATATCGCATATTGTATCTTTTGCTCCGTCTTTGTATCAATTGAGGAGGTAGCCTCGTCAAGTATAAATATTCTAGGGTTTGCAAGGACTGCACGAGCAAAGGAAATAAGTTGTTTTTCACCAGTGGAGAGCCTATCGCCACCTTCGCCAACATTGCTGTCATATCCATTTTCCATAGCTTCAATAATCTCATGTGCAGAAACTATTTTGCAAGCCTCAACAATTTCCTCATCTGTGGCATCAAGTCTGCCAAAACGAATATTGTCATTTATTGAACCCGAAAATAGGTGAGGATTTTGCAGAACATAGCCTATATTTGAGTGGAGCCATAACTGGGAACGTTCACGATAGTCAACATTGTCAATTAAAATGCTACCTTGGGTAGGCTCAAAAAAACGGCAGGCAAGGTTTACGAGGGTAGACTTTCCTGCACCAGTTTCACCAACAATAGCAACAGTTGTCCCTGCGGGAATTTTAAGATTGAAGTCTGTTAGTATGTATTCATCCCCGTCTGGATATTTAAACCAAACATCCTTAAACTCGATATCGCCATTTAATTTCTCCCAGTTTTCGTGTTTAGGGGTGAAGGTATCGCCGTATTTTTTTATAACATCGTCGCGGTCTGTAATGGTAGGCTTTGTCTCTAAAAGTCCTGTTACACGCTCAATGTTAGCCTGTGTTGCAATAAAGTCTGCTATAACTCTTGCAAGTTGTTGTATCGGTTCAAAAATACTTACCGCATAGGTGATAAAGGCAGACAGCATACCAAGTTCAATAATTCCGTCCATTACCATATATCCGCCCTTTGAAATGACAAAGGCTACCGAGAGCGTGCTAAAAAACATTACAATAGGAATAAAAAGTGCATTTAATCTAGTAGCGCGAATAGTTGACTTGTAAAGGTTATTTGTTATAACTGCAAAATCAGCAGTGTTTTTATCTTCGATTACAAGAGTCTTTGAGGTGCGTGCGCCAGTAATTCCCTCGTTAAATGCTCCGGTCATGGTTGAATTTATTTTTCTGATTTTGCGATTAACATTTAATATTTTCTTTTGAAAATATACTGTAGCAATTGCAATAAATGGAACAACCGTCATTACAAGTAGGGCGATTTTCCAGTTCATAATCAGCATTACAATAAATACACCTGTGACATAGGAAAATGCCCAAAGAGCATCCACAAGTCCCCATGCAAGCATACCCCCAATGCGTGAAGTATCACTCATTACTCTAGCCATCATATATCCTACAGGGGTTACGTTATAGTAGGAAAAAGACAACTTTTGAAGATGCACGAATGCACTTTTCTTAAGGTCTTTTCCAACATTCATTTCAACAAACATTGATGAGCGAATAAACGTGATTACGCAAAATATTTGAGATAAAAGAAGAACAATGTATATAATTGAGAATAAAAATACTCCTTTAGTGGTATTTTTAAGAATAAAGTTATCAATCGCATATCGCTGAAAAAGTGGGTAAAAAATGTCAATTACTGCACTGATAAGCATGAAAATTGTAATTGTTGCCATATTCTTTTTATAGGGTTTTATAAATGGAAAAAGCTTTTTCCAAATTGCAAGTGAGAATGGCTGTTTGTATTCTTCTTCTTCGTCAAAATAAGCCATTATAAGCCACCTCCTATTTTGCTGATTTCTTGGAGCTCGCTTTCAATAGTACCTTGAATTTCATATATTTGTTTATAGATGCCTTCTTGAGAAGCAAGCTTGTCATGTGTGCCTTTTTGAGAAATTTTTCCATCTTCTAAAACTATGATTTGGTCAGCGTGCATTAGGGTGGTAATCCTATGGGATATTAATATAACAGTGCTTGTACCAGCGTTTGCTTTTAATGCACTTCTAATTTTTGCGTCAGTTTCGGAGTCAACGGCTGAAAGTGAATCATCAAATATCATAATAGGTGCTTTTTGCATTAGCATTCTAGCGATAGCAACCC
>JBAQWI010000185.1:0-5634 GCA_049298835.1 Oscillospiraceae bacterium | reverse complement strand
GCTACATCCCATGCATTGGCAATACCCGAGGTATCCAACAGACCTTCATCAACAAGACGTTTCATAAACTTAATATAATCCTTAATACCAGGTTGATACCAAGGGGAAACCACTTCAGTAGTATCACCACGTACACTGGTAACAGAATAGCCTAATCCAAACCATTGTGCAATACCGGTACTAAAAACACCAGGGCTTAGCACTACTACCTCATCTTTTGCACCACTTCCGTTAGCATCTTTATCTTGGAAAGATTTTAATGCTTTATAAAATTCATCTGCTGTTGTTGGAACTGAAGCACCTACTTTAGTCAACCAATCCCTGCGAATCATGGTTGCTAGACCTACAGGGGCAGGTTTATCACCTTCATAAGTTTTCAAATGAAGATTTGAAAACCAATATTTACGTCCATCAGGAGTTACACTAAGACCATCAGCAAATGGAAAGTTGCCGTCAATTGCCTTGCGGATAGTACCATCGCTGTATTTTTCTGTAAGCTCAGCCACATCAAGGATTATTCCCTGTTGTCCGAGTGTGATTGCGGTTGTGTCATCAAGTGGGGAAATGGTTGCTATGTCTGGTAGGTTGTTACCAGCAGCCATACGTGTTTGAATAACAGTTTTATATTGCTCGCTCGCTACCATTTCGTATTCTAGTTCTATGCCCTTTGCGTCAAACAGCTTTTGGAATTCTTGCCATACTGGATACTGTTCACGCTCAGAAAACTTGATGTCAAGATTTGTACCATCAGGTCCTAGTAGTTTCAGTTTGTGGGTAGTTACCCCTTCTGGTGTATTGGGATTTTTTTCGCTTTTGGCTGGGGATTCTCCACAGCTGGTAGCCAATGCAATAACAAGAGTCATTGCCAACAGACCAGTTGAAATGCGCTTTAGTCTTGTTTTCATTTAAAAATTCCTCCATTTTAAAATATTTTTTGATGATGTAGCGCTAAACATTATAAATAATTGATTACTCCTTAAGAGAGCCGATCATAACGCCCTTGATAAAGTACTTTTGAAAGAACGGATACGTGAAAATAATTGGTAGAGTAGTGAAAATAATCATTGCATACTTCAGCTGTTCACCAGAATATATTTTCTGAATTGCATCTCCAACTGCGTTAGAGTTTAGTTTGGTCAGGTCAACTTTTTGTGCTATCAAAACACGCTGCAAGTACATTTGTAAGGGATGCAGATCTATATTTGGCAGATAAACCATTGCGCCAAACCAGCTATTCCACATTCCAACAATAGCGTATATTGCAATTACTGCTAAAATCGGCTTTGACATTGGAACATAAATGCGGAACATAATTTGAATATCAGTGGCACCGTCAATATAAGCGGATTCCCTCAGAGCCTCTGGCAGTGAACTGAAAAAAGTCCTAACTAAAATTATATACCAAATGCTTACGCCAGCAGGAATAATAATTGCCCAAATGTTGTCATATAGACCAATTTTGGTCATAAGTAGATATGTAGGGATTAAACCCCCTCCAAAATACATTGGGATAAGCATATAACCGACCACCCATTTTCTGCCTGGAAGCCCTTTAATAGTAAGCGGATAGGCTCCAAGCACTGAGGTGAGAATAACTAAAATAGTACTGCCACCTACATAGATGATGGTATTGAAATAAGCTTTCCACATTGCGACATCCTTGACCAGTAAAGCGTAGCTATCTAGTTGAAATCCCTTAGGATAAAAGCTTACGGATCGTACAATGACTTCCTTTGGGTCGCTAATGGACATAATTAAAACGTAATAGAACGGATACAGTGTGATTACACACAGTAAAACCACCATTATAATGAGAATTGCATCGGTGAAATTAGTACCTTCTTTAATTCTGTTGCACGGTTTTGTTGTTTCAGTTTTTCGCATACTGTTGTTCCTCCCTCTTTACCACAGTGAAAAGTCGACGGTTTTACGGGCAATATAATTCGCCACATATACCATAATGAAATTGATTGTCGACGTAAATAATCCCACTGCAGTTCCATAGCTGAATCGTCCATTCAGCAAACTGTCACGGTAAATAAAAGTTCCGATAACATCAGAAGTTGTATATACAGCAGGGCTATACAGCAATAGAATTAATTCGCTGTTTGCATTTAAAACACTACCAACTGCGAAAATAAGCTGAATTACAATGGTGGGACGAATCATTGGCAAGGTGATATGCCAAAGCTGCCTCATACGGTTAGCGCCATCAAGTCGTGCCGCTTCATACAGACCGGGATCAATTGCCGCCATCGAAGATAGATACAGTATGCTACTGAAGCCAAAGCTTTTCCATATGTTTGTAATTGTATAAATCCAAGGAAAAGCTGCAGGGGAATTTTGAAATGCGACGGAGTTAATTCCAAATAAACCTGAAATTTGATTTATCAAGCCGTCTTGTCTGGTAAAAGACAAAACCATACCAGCAACTACAACAGCGGAAATAAAATGTGGCAGATAGCTGACAGTTTGTGCGACTTTTTTAAATCTTACAGCGCGTATTTCATTTAGAAGCAACGCAAAGATAACGGGAGTCCAAAAAACGATTCCAATATTAAGAAGACTTAAAAACAGTGTGTTTTTAATTAGTCGCCAAAAATACATATTGGACATAAAATCTGTAAAGTGTTTGAAACCTACCCATTTAGTTGTTAAGTCAAAAAAGCCTGCCCCAGGATTATAATCCTGAAATGCAATTAATACTCCATATAATGGGAGATAGGAAAAAATAAATATGTGAATCAGAACTGGTGACATAATAGCATACAATCCAATGATTGACCGCATATTCTTTCTTTTTTTCTTTGGGGGACTTGTCCCCCTGACTGTACAAGCGGTGTTTGACGCGGGCAATATTATTAATTTTTTCATAAAATACTGCTACCCCTTTCTGGTGTTTTTGTAAATTGTTTTTACATTGTATTGTGATAATCCATAAAATCAAATGTGTTTTAAAGCTATTCTATCGCATGATGCACAAACTAACAAGAAACACTTTTCCCACTCGATATCACAATTTTCTCAAGTGCCTAATATACATCCTTTATAAAAAATTATAGACACAATTTTTGATTAAGTAACACAATTTTTGCGTTACTATCCCGAAAAACGTATGTTTAGAGCAGCAAAAAACACAGTTTTTCAATTATAATAATCAATAAGTTATATAAATAATCAAAAAATTAATTACTGTTGAGTTTTAGTTACCGAATAAAACAGACTTTATTGCGTCTAAGTAAGATGATCGGTTAACTTTATCATATAATTTCTTATTTAGAAGATGTACACAAAAATCTATTCTTAAATCTAGTTGCTTGACAATGATATATACAAAACATATAATATGTGTGAACCTTTTGCACCATATTATTTCTAAATCAATAGAGATGTAATGAAAATAGAATATAATCAATAGCAACTTGATGAACTCGTTTATTCAAGTTGCTATAATTGTTAATGCAAGATTGTGTGGTGTTTCAGGCAAGTGCCAAAATTAGGTTTACATTGAGAGGGGACAAACTAGTGAAACTTAAATATTTTCAAAATGAGACATTTAAGAAAACATATTATTCCTATTTGATACCGCTTACATTAATTTTTATAATATTTTTGGTAAGTTATAGTTGTTTTATTTGGGAGGGAATACAAAAGAAAAATAAAGAGATTGCTTGTGCAATATCTGCCAATATTTCTAAACAACTTGATGAAGACATCACCTCAATACTAGCGTTACAGGGGGATTTTTATCGCACATCGTGGATCAATAAGTATATGAGTGCATCATTCGAGTCGGAATTCTCTGCGTATGACCGTATGAAGTATTGTCGAGAATTAAAGTTGTTGACAGATACTGCAAAGCCAGTGAGTAGTGCTGCACTCATTTTTCCAGCTACGGATACAGCTGTTACTGGTATGGCATGGGCAAGCATTAGCGACTGTACCAGTTCAATTCAGTATAATTATGGCATTGATATAACACCTGTAATTCGTGATATAACGCAATCGCCACTTCAAAATGCAAACTTAATCCAGTCATCTTACTATGATTATCCTGATTATTTGGTACTACTCCAAAATTTAGAAATTACAAACAAACCAAGAGGATATAATCTGTTTTTAATAAGCAAAGCAGTACTTGAAAATCCTGTCAAAGCCTACTTAGGTAGTGCTAGTGATGGACGGCTTCAAGAAATGACAATGACTGCTACTCTGGAAAGTGGAATGGCAAAGACTGTGTTATCTATGTTAATTGACCAACCCGACAAAAAAGAGTTAAGATCTGTCGTGTCTAACAGTGCCATTGCAGGTTGGTCTTATCATTTTAAGTATCGTGATATTATTACCAATGAGGATTTGCGGCGTATTTGGGTGTTGCTGTCAGCAACACCACTGCTTTTGATTTTAGGAGCCATTTTAGTATACTGGATATCCATATTTAGTTTTGGACCTCTCGACCGCATTTTTCGTAAGATGCTAGGTAGTTACGATGATACTCCACAATCTCTGGAAGCCATTGAAAAGGTGTTTGATGGTATTATGGAAGAGAACTGCAAAATGAAAGAAACAACAGAGCATTATCGAATTGCCATTAAAAATAATTTCTTAGTGCGACTTGTGCGTGGCTATTTTGCAACACAGCAGGAACGACATAATTTTGGTGATACCATTAAGGAATATGGACTTCCTTTTAATGGAGACGAAAGATTTCGTGTATGTGTGCTTTGTCTACCTGAGAATTCTGTCAAGGGATTTAGTATGGAACAAATCACCAGATTCATGAAAGAAGCATCGGGAATATCCGATATGTTGCAGTTAACTGGAATATCAGTGGAGATGAGCGTCTGTGAGATTTGTGTAATATTGGCATATCCGTTGACTACCGTCGATACCGATACTGTAGAATTTGAAAAGAACTTGTTGGATTGTGCAGGAAGTATTTTGGGGTTTTGGCCTGAACTTTCTGTGGGACCTCTCTGCGATGGACTTATTGGGATAAGCAAATCCTATCATAAAGCAATTGCTCAGAGGGAAAGCTCTACAGCATTTAGTAATGATGTTGATTTGGAACAAAGAACTCAAGTCTATTATCCAGCAGATTGGGAGATGCAGTTGATTAGTAACTTCGGGCGTGGAAATGTCGAAGTTGAGGAAAGAATTCTCCAAGAAATTATCTCTGAGAATGCTCAATTAAACTCATCAAGTGATGGCGAAATGATGCTGGCTTCATTGCTTCATAGCACCATAGCAAAGGTAATGCATGAGAATTCAATAGACATTGGTCTGTATCAAGATGAATTGAATTTGCTTTTATCTCCAACTGCTGGAATTTCTCGATGGGAATCGATACGAACTATCGGAAATAGTATATCACCGATTATAGCTATGAAGAATGCAGAGCAAGTTGAAACAGGACCTGACCAGAAGTTGGTTGCCTATGTTGAACAGCATTATACTGATAGCAACCTGTCATTAAAAGAGATTGCACAGCAGTTAAACACATCGGTTTCGGCAGTTTCACGAACTTTTAAAAAAGCAACTGGTGTAAATTTTCTGGAATATATTACAGATTTACGTATGCAAAAAGCGAAAGGCTTGCTCCTCACCCACGAATATAGCATACACGCTGTTGGC
>JBAQWI010000184.1:0-2255 GCA_049298835.1 Oscillospiraceae bacterium | reverse complement strand
GGGCCGGAGGGCGCGCGCGGCGTTCTTGAGACGCGCAAGATTGCAACGCGCCACTGTCCCAAACTCGCGCAGGCGACGCTGATGACGACCTCGCCGCTGCTGATCGACCCGGCGTTGCGCGACGATTTCGACCGCATCGAGCGCGGGGCGCGGCTCTCGCGCTACGGCGGCGACTGCTATGCCTATTGAAACTGAATTTACGAAGCCTGTAATGTTTACTTTTTGAGAGATATGCAATTCTTTATAGGTAATAAAGCTGTCAACAACGCTCAACAGTTGTAAGCGAGTTTTCGAGGAAAGATATACCTTTCCCACAAAACTGTGACATTCTTCATTATCAATTAGCTTTATAATTTTAGCTGTTGATTTAAACTTAAGTAAAGGCACAAAATCACTGACAAAGTCAACAGACTGTTTTTCTAAAGAAACGTTACCTTTTCCTATTTCAATTAGTTGATTATTTTCATCTTTAAGATATGCTTCAAAATAGTTTTTGGTGTTTATTGAATTTGAATAATTACTATAGGACATAGGAAACCTCACTTTTGTATTTATCGTAACGTATTAAGATTAACATATTCTATATAAAAATTTACTACTAAAAGCCTATCTTTGTCAAGCTTTATTTAGCAGAGTATGCACGTTATATCGTTAATATTTTAAAAATTAACCCACCATACAGATGGAAAAGGAAGATGTGAGCAAATGAATTCAACCGACTGTATCCAATTAGTAAGAGAAAATTTACTAAGTAAAATAGACTTTTTTTCGCAATATGAGGAAATTACTAATAAAATGCTTACGTGTGACACAGAACAATTATCAGATTATATTATAGAAAGGCAGAACTTAGTATCGCAAATTGACGTGATTAATCAAAGGCTTTACACCCTTTATAGCCAGAGCAACGATGCAAAATTGAAACAAGCAGCTTTAAATCAGTTGAATTGTGGTGAGTGTCCTGAGCAGTTGAAAGATGTGTTTTTTAATGGACAGAAATTGAGTTCAATCGTATCTAGAATTTTACGCAAGGAAGAACAAGTAGTTTCTCGTGTTGAAACCCAAAAAGAGATATTACTTAACTTAATTAGGGAACAAAACACAGGAGTAACTGCAAATGCAGAAAAATACTATAGAACTTTAAAACAATTTGAGAATAATTACACAATATTTAATAACAAATATTGATTTATTTGCATTAATAATGTAGTATTATGTTAAGTTATGGTGAAAAGTTACGATACATATATTAAGGTGCTTTATTTATCGAACACAAAATAGAGTGTTATCAACATGGAGGTGCAGACATGAGTACAATCAGTTCTTCAAATGGTTATAGTGTGTCAGCCAGCACAAACAATGGCTTTTCAGGAATGGTTTCAGGAATGGATACAGAGGGATTGGTTCAGAAAATGCTTTCTGGAACACAAAGTAAAATTGACCGACAAAGCGGTCAAAGACAGGTTTCTGAATGGAAACAAGATATTTATCGTGATGCAACTTCAAGCATCAATAAATTTCAGGCGAAATTTTTTGATTTTACGTCAAGTACAAATCTTATGTCAAATACATTTTTTAACCAGATGAAGTCAACTTCTACTTCGTCTGCTTTTCGCGTTACTGGCAGTAGCAGTGCAATTTCCGGAGATATGCAGGTGAAAATTGACCAACTTGCCACCAATACACGCCTCGAGGGTAAAAGTATTGCTGCAAGTAATGAAATAAAGGGCGTATTTAATCCAGCTGCGTTTGATTCGAGTGTTTCCTTTGATATTGCAGCAGTGACAGGCGATGCAACCAAACCTCTAGAGACAATTACTTTGGATGCCACTAAAATAGAAAGCATTATGACGGGCACACAAGTTAAAGAAACATTGGCAAGTGGCGACATCATTACATTTTCAGTTAATGATGGCAATCTTACCATCACTGGTGGCGGTAGAAGCGTTTCAGTAAAAGGGTCTACGGGAAAAGTCGGAGTTGGTGAAACTACTGCTTTAGGATTGGAAAAATTTGGATTAAAAAGTGGTATGACTAGCTCATTAATAAATGGTACTATTACGTCAAAAATTAACGAGGTTGCATCACCTAAATTTGAGGTTTCGTTAGACGGTATAAATAAGACGATTGAAATAGTAGCGGGAGAAACTAACGTTACATTACAGGAGAAACTGGACTTTGCGTTTGGTAGAGTCAAAAATCCGGTTACTTTAATAGAAGAAAGTGCGGTTAAAGTTAATGGGACAGATCTAACT